>JBHELA010000076.1:0-2940 GCA_041859005.1 Ignavibacteria bacterium | reverse complement strand
TTTCTGTTTGCTTGCGCTTTTCTTTTTTCCAAACAAAGATGGTTCTCACACAGAATCTTGAATATGTAATTCCATTTACTTAATTTAAGTTGGAAATTTACTGAATTTCAAATTCCTCATCTTATGATACGTAGAATTGCTGTCATAGCTATATTGATTATCGGTAGTACTGTTCTTTCCGGTTTTAGCCAGTTTAACTGGTCAACTGCGGGACTCGAAGGCGGTGTTATAAAAAGTATGTGCGTAAAATCCGACGGTGTTTTATACGCAGGAACTCAAAGAGGTGTTTATATTTCCGTTGACCTTGCCTCCTCCTGGTTTAAAGGAAATGCAAATCTTGATCAATTTGGGATAAATTCTGTCATATATGTAAATTTCATGGTGTTCGCTGCTGCTGATAATGGTAACTTCTATGTATCTTATGATAACGGCTATAATTTTTCTCTTCGAAGTTCCGGGTATAATATTAAAACGCTTTGTACGTTCAATCAGATTATCTATGCAGGGCTTGGGGGTAGTTCTAATAATTCAGGAGTTATTCGCACTACTAACTTCGGTGTCAACTGGTTGCAAACAAACTTGCCGGGTGATATTATCGTAAATGAGGTTATCACTGATGATGTCTCACTTTATGCGGCTACAAATAACGGTATTTATATTTCGCATCCTGTTGATACAATCTGGACAAAAAACGATAATGGCATTCCCGCAGATACAAAAGTTTTCTCTCTGAAAAAAAACGGTTTAGTTATTCTCGCCGCAACCAATCGCGGTATTTACCGCTCTACTGATAATGGCTCTTCATGGAACCCTGCAAACAATGGTCTCTCCCCGGGAATACCTTTTTTTGCTGTTACAATTCAAGGCTCTGTTTCTTATACTTGCCAGTTTGGAAAAGGAGTTTATAAATCTTCAAACTATGGTGATAACTGGGTTCTCGTTCAAAACGGCTTAAAGGATAATATGATTTCCTGCTTCGGCGTTTATAACGTTTATCTGTTCGCGGGTTCAGCAGGCGGCGGTATGTACCTTACGGTTGATAATGGTGTATCATGGTTCTCTAAAAATACAGGTATCGAAGCTCATACAGTTCATGCTATGCACAGCATTGGCAGCGCCGTGTATGTAGGCACTCAGGGCGGCGGTGTCTATAGAAGTTTAAATGGTCTCGGTACCAACTGGGCTGCTTCAAACGACCAGCTTGAAAATACTGTCGTCTATTGCTTTGCAGAAGCTGGCGGCTATCTCTTTTCAGGTACTTATGGCGGTGTCTTTAGAACGGCGTCGGGTGCACAGTGGGAAGCTGTTAATATAGGCTTTGCCGATTCTGTTATATTGTCCTTAAATTATAACGGCTCTTACCTTTTTGCCGGAACTCAGGGCGGTGGTATTTACAGGTCCTCAAATCTCGGAGCCCTGTGGACAAAACTGTCAGGTATTGTTTTTAATGATACTGTATTCTCTTTAGCAAATATTGGCTCTGTTGTTTATGCTGCTACTAAACGTAACGGCTTCGTAAAAAGTCTTGATAATGGCGATACATGGCAGGCAATTAATGCGGGTTTTTATGTGCCCCCGCATACATTGTCTCTGGCAGTACTTAACAATAACGAACTTTATTCGGGTGTTTTTTTCAGCACTGTTTTTAATGGAGTATTCAAATTCAACACGTTCAACACCTGGCAGTGGATTAGCAACCCTATAAATGAGTCATGCTATTTTGTATATACATTTCTAAACAATATCGTTGCTTCTTTTTATAATTACAACGGGGGAACTATTCGGCTTTCAACAAATCATGGCGCGAACTGGACATTAATCTCTCCTTATACTTCTAACTGGGGAAAAAACAGCGACGTGAAATGTTTGCGTGCCTTTGAAACTCATCTGTATGCAGGTACAACAAGAAAATCTCTATGGAGAATTCCTCTCTCACAAATTGTTTCCACAGGAACTATTTCTGAAGTCATCCCAAAGGATTTCAAACTCGGACAGAACTATCCTAATCCTTTTAATCCCGTAACTAACATTCCGTTTGAACTGAAGGAGCCATCTTACGTACTTCTGAAAGTGTTTAATGTAAACGGACGCTTAGTAAAAGAACTCATTAATGAGAACCAGGGTGCAGGAAAATACAGTGCCGATTTTGACGGCAGCGGGTTATCATCAGGTGTTTACTTCTACCGCATTGAAGTTCAAGGCACCACAAACAATTTCACCCAAACCAAAAATATGTTATTACTCAAATAATTTCCCATTTTTCCCTTGACTTTTATAAAAAACAATTGTATATTGTACATACAATAGAAATAGCATTATTATAACATAATTTCTATTATCTAAAGCAGTAAAACCACATAACATTCTACAAATTGCTGTAAAAACAGTAAAATCTGTCAGTCCACAATAATAGTCCAATAAAAGTACGATAATCATACGATATTAGTACGCTCTAAATAGCTTTTTCTCCCGTATCCCACCCGTATCCCGCCCCTCTTTCACCAGTACAAAACACCCCTTCCCCAATCCCTCAAGCAACAAATTACCCCATATTCCCTTTCCGTCTATTTCACGCGGCCAATAATTTAAATTCTTTATCCGCGTTCATCCGCCTAATCCGTGCAAATCTGCGTTCTATTCTCTTTTAAAATCAGTTGTTATCATAATAAATCCGTTCTTTCAGCGTGCGCTTTTCTTTAATCTTTAAAAGCAATAAAAATAATTCTCTAAATCCGCGTCCATCTGTCTAATCCGCGATAATCCGCGTTCAATTTTCTATCATTAAAATTTCCGCCTTTCTTCTCTACAAATGATTTTCAATTGATTTTATTCTATAAAAAATTGATATTTAATAATATCATTAATTTAAATACATTAAAGATAGCCGGATTTATATCACTTTTATTAATAAAATAGTTTAACGATGAACTCAGGGAAAAA
>JBHELA010000303.1:0-22464 GCA_041859005.1 Ignavibacteria bacterium | reverse complement strand
TATTATATTACACCAAAAACACGCCAAATTTACATCTCTTTTGCCTATTTTAAAGTTATAAATACATAAAATATCAAGCAATTAAAAAAGGGGTGCACATTTCTGTACACCCCCTTTAATAAAAAACTGCTATTTATACCGTTATTTGACCAGCATCATACGTTTTGTCTCTGAAAATGATCCTGATTGAATCTGATAGAAATACAAACCTGAAGTCCATTCTGAAGCATCAATCACTATTCTGTATTTGCCTGCTTTTGTCATACCGGAATGATAAGTCCCAACTTCTTTTCCTAATGAGTTAAATACTTTCAAAGATGTATAATCTTCTTTAGGTAATGAAAACTCAACCGTTGTTTTTGGATTGAACGGATTCGGATAATTTTGTGAAACAGAGAATCCCTTTGGTATTTCAGTTGAAATTGGGGCAATTGAAGTAGGTGCAGTGTACTTACCTGCTACATTATATATTTCTTTCGAATTATCTTCTTGCACAAACGCAATCGTGTGCATATTATCAGCTACCCATACAGAATTTAGTTTATAAGTAATGATATAAGTGTACGTTCCTGCTGTAATAGGATGTGATGTTCCCTGACTTGATGGATACGATGCTCTGAACACATGCGGAAACATCGTTTCCCCGTTTGATCCTGGAGGTGAAGAATACACGATTCTGTTCTCTAAAGCCATAGCTCTTAAATAATAATTTCCTGCCGGTAATACCGAAAGATTCGTTACAGTTATCGTTGCTCTGATAGAGTCTCCTGGAATACGTTCGTCAACAACCGATATCGTAACAGGTGTCGGAACAGATAGTCTGTAATTAAAATAATAATTCAAAGTTCCATAATTTGAATAGGTTTGTGTAAAATACAATCCCTCAATCTTTGTGTATGGAACTGAATTTACTGTGTAGTAATATCTCCTGTCATAATTCTGTGTAGGATTATGCAAATACATCGGGTCATTTCCCGGTGAAGGCCATCCTACGTGGTATTTAACTGAGACTATTGAATCACCCTTTGCCCCAAGATAGGCTGCCATGTGAGGATTTTGTTGTGCACATGGCGCACATGTAGAACTTGTAAAACCCTCAAAGAAAATTGTTCGTGTTGTTGTCTGGGAAAATGAAGTTGAATAAATAATTAAAACAACTGCAATAACAAAAAACTGTAAAGTAAATTTTTTCATAATGCTTAAATTTAAAGATTAATAAACCTGATTAATGAAAATTATAATAATTCATTTAACAATACAATACAAAACATTGTTCAGTTTAATAGTCAAAACTATAAATTCATTAATAAAAAAGAGGGTATTGCTACCCTCTCTTAAATCAGTGAATATCTTTATTACTTTATTTAATCATTGTCATTTTGCGTACTTCTTTATAATCTCCTGCCTCAAGTTTGTAGAAATATACTCCGCTGGCAAGTTTGGAACCATCAAATTGTGTCAGGTAAATCCCTGAATTCTGATTACCTTCGTACAAAGTCGAAATTAATTGTCCCTTAATATCATAAACCTTTAAAGATACTTTTGAACTCTTCGGTATCATATAAGATATATTCGTAATAGGATTAAACGGATTCGGATAATTCTGGTTTAAAGCGAACTTAGTCGGGGTCTCTGAACCAATTTGCTGTATAGATACTAATACATTGCTCATAGCTATTGAGAATCTTCCCCATTGACTGTCACCTGAAGGTACAAATGCACTCGTTGTAGCAGGTGCCGTTGCAAGCACTGACCCCGCTTTATCAAATACTGTGAATGGGAATGTTGTTCCGCCGTTGGTTGATACTTGCACCTGCAATCTGTCATTGTATGTTGAATTATATATTGCATGTGCCCAGTTAAATTTAAGTGAGTCTGTTAAATCTACATTGTTATAAATCGGTGATTTCAAATAATCCATTTGACCGGTCGAGCTGTAGCTGTAACAATCTACTCTTGCAGACTTTGTTCCTGAGAATAGTGGACCGTTAGCTCCTGAAAATCCTTCCCAAGTAATAGTTCCTGCATTCGGGTTAACTACCTGCCAGCCTGATGGCGGGAAGCCCGATTCAAATACTTCGTAATTAAAACCTGCGTTTACTGAATAGGTTTGTGTACCCGTTATTGTTTCGTTATTGCTGTTCACAAAGCTCGGTAATGGCATTGGCTTTGTATCGAGCGGTGCTGTATTCTTTGTGTAACTGTCGGCATACACAACATGCGGTGCCTTGCCGGCGTTAATAATTTCCTTGTTTGCATCATTCTGTACGAATGCGGCTGTGTAGTATGACGTATCCGTAGCATTTGCAAACGGCGTCAGCTTATATCTGAACTCATAGTTATATGTTCCTGGTGTTGTCGGTATTGATGTTCCGTTCATATCAGGATATGCAAATCTGAATACGTCCTTGAATGTCATTTCGCCGTTCGATCCCGGAGGGGTTGAGTATGATACCTTTGTCGAAATGGAATTTACACGAAGTTTATAATTACCTGTAGGTAATGGTGATATTACTGTTACAGTTATATTCGTTTTTATTGAGTCACCAATTTTTGTATCAACCACGTTGACTGATAAAGGTGAGCCTTTTGACATTCTTGTGTTGTATGGATTCAATAAATTACTTAATGTTGAATAATCGCTAACCTGTACAATGATACCATCAACAATTAGAGTTGGTACTGCACTCACTGCGTAATATGTCTGAACTCTTGGTTGTATTTGTGTGGTATTTGCTAAATACATCGGGTCATTACCCGGCAAAGGCCACCAGACATGCGTCTTTACAGGAACAATAGAATCTATTCTTGCTGAAATAAATGCATCAAGAAATGGGTTCTCAGAAGCACATGGAGGACATGTTGAAGCTGTAAATGCTTCAAAAACTACCTTCCTTTGTGCTCCCGGCATGTACAAAGTATATTGTTTCAATGTATCATTGGATTTGTTCTGGTCAGAAGACCATGTAGAATAAGTTTTTATATTCAATGCTGTGTTAGGAACTATTGTCATGGAATCAAATTCTATTACAGCACTACCGCCGGATGTGACAGTTGGAGCAGGCTTTGTGCTTGTATAAGAGCCAACCATAAGAACAAGATTAAACGAACTTGCAGAAGCGGTGCCTAAATTTGTTATAGTCACTTTAGGCAGTACTTTAAAATTACTTGCACCGTTTGTTGAATAGTTTGAATCTTTTGGAATATTTATCGATGATACGGCAATGTCATTCTGAAATTGTGTACCAAGGGTAAAATTATCAACATAAATATTATTACCGTAACCGTTTGTTGTGACAAACTGTACGACAATATCATTTAACATTGATTGCTGTGTTGACTGGAAATTGAATGCCATTAGACCAATTGCCAGAACCAAAGTAAGGAGAAATACTTTTTTCATAGTAATTAACAATAAATTTTATAAAATGAGTTAAATGTTTTAAAATCTTACTTTAAAACTAATATAACGGTATTTAATATTCAAGTGTAAGTTACTTTATCAAGGTCAGTTTCTTTACTGCAGAAAATCCTCCTGATGTTAACTTATAGAAATATATTCCGCTCGATAAACTTGATGCGTTAAACTCCACTTCAAAAACTCCCGCTTCAGATTTCTTATCATACAATCTCGTAACTTCACGACCCATAACATCATATATAACTAATGTTATATATCCCGATTTTGGTAACTCGAACTTAATCTTCGTCACAGGATTAAAAGGATTCGGATAATTCTGATATAATTTATACTGTCCTGCATTCTCAGTTCCGTTATTTATTGCAGTTGGAGTCGTAACCACGTACTTAAAGTATCCTGAAGGTGCAGTAAACGGTTTTGTTACTGTCTTACTATTATTTGATGTTGCAGAAATGTAATAATAAACCGTCTTATTTAATGGTTGTGCCGGTATGTAAGCTTTGAATGTATCCGCAGCATTGGTCATGCTTAATTCGGAGTATGCTAAAGTAGTGTCAGTCCTCCAGTATAATTTTGCATTTTGTATTCCTGCTTTCGACTTTATGCTTGCTTTCACTTCATAAGGTGTTGTCGTATTGCTTGTGTTTCGTAATCCTGAGTGTGAAATAAAAAGCGGGTCAAAGACTCCGATTTCTTTCGTAATACAGTGCACCGCACCGCTTGCAGATATCATTCCGCTGCAGTTTATTCCAACTACTCTGTATCCCGGCATTGCTTCTCTATATATCCTCAATGCCGTAGTATCCTGTGAAAATCCGTATATCGGTACGATGGCTGTTTTATTAACAATCAGCGAATTAGTGTAGGTGTAATAACTTGAATTTGGTGGGTATTGTCCTGTAGAACTCGGCGGCATTGGAATCCTGACAACTTTGTACGGCTTGCCAAAACACGTCTGGAAGTTTGTCAAAACATAGTTCAGGTTATACTCTATCTGCGGACCATCAGATACTCCGTTTGGATACTGTCCGACAAGCAAAGTTTCTTCATCAAGTAATTTCATGTGCATATCTATATGATGTATTCCATCATAAGGCAATGTATTCATCTTAACATACCTGCTTAATCCCATATACTTCTTTGCTATCGTATCAATTTGTGCCTCTGTTTTTCCCGGATTCTCATTCAATATAAGTTTCGAAGAAAACCCAGTCCCATGCCCGTCCACCATAAAGTTTCCGCCTGTGGCAGTAAAGTCATACGGAGATGCAATTGCCTGATGAAGCGGAGTATTATACAACTGCGCTATGTAAACAGGAATCTGATCATCAAGCGGTCTCGGACGATTATAAACCCAGTCCACCATTTTAAGCGAATCAATGTCGCTTGTGTAAGCATTCCATTGTCCGTAATCCCTGCACCATACAGAATTGAAAGTTCTTATCAGAAACCTCAAATTCACAAGCGGTACACCGTAAGATGTCAACTGAGATTTTACAGAATTAGAATCTGTACAAACTATAACACATACACACTCATCCTGTACATAATCAACTATCTGAGCAAGTATCGATGTGTATGATGTCCATGTTACCATTATTGCTTGAACTTCTTCCCATTCGGCAGTAGTTCTGACAGGTGAGTAAGGTGGATTTGTTTCTTCAGTACCAAATCCTGGAGGTGTATAGTTTCTGTATATCTTTTGTTCCTCATCTGTCATGTAATGAGGCAGGTTCTGAGCAAATGAATTATTAAATGTTAATAAAACTAAAAGTGTAAACGAAAATAGGGAAATGATCTTTTTCATAACAAATATTTTAAAATTTCTATTTAATTTCTTTTGTATTGATACTGCTGTTTACAAAAAGTTAATCAGTTCAAATAAGGAAAATCCTTATCAAGATAATTTTTTACATAATCAATAACCGCATCCTCAAGTTTGTGAAACTTACCGCTATATCCGGCATTTCTAATCTTTTTCATGTTTGCCTTAGTGTAATCCTGATATCGTCCTTTTAATACATCCGGCATATCAAAGTACTCAATATTTTCCTTTACATTCAGTGCCTTGAATATAGGCTTAACAAATGAATTGAATGTATTCGCTTGTCCTGTCCCTATATTGTAAATACCGTTTACTATTTTATTCTCTCCGAAGAATATTGTCATGTCAACAGCATCCTTAACATAAATAAAATCGCGTTTCTGTTCTCCATCATTGTATTCCTTTGAATCCGACTTAAACAATCTTATCTTTCCTGTTTCCTTAACCTGTTTGTAAGCCTTGCTTACAATACTCTGCATATCCCCCTTATGGTATTCATTCGGTCCGAATACATTAAAGTATTTCAGCCCTGCTATCTTATCCAGATATCCTTCCCTTTTTGCCCATTGGTCAAACATCTGTTTTGAGTAACCATAGGGATTAAGAGGTCTTAATGTGTCCAGCTTATCCTCTTCATCATCATATCCACGTGCACCGTCACCGTATGTAGCAGCAGATGAAGCATAAACAAATCTTATATTATTTTCTAATGAATGTCCGCATAGAAATTTTGTGTACTCAAAGTTGTTCCTTAATAAAAAGTTCATATCCAACTGTGTCGTAGAACTGCATGCACCGAGATGATATACCGTCTCAACCTTGTTCTTTTTAAGAAATCCGTCATGTACCATCTGACCGAAATCATCCTTATCAAAAACATCAAGATATTTTAAAGATATAAGATTCTTAAATTTATCATTTACACCAAAATGATCAACAATAATGATGTCATCATGTCCTTTTTTATTAAGTGCCCAAACCAGTGCACTCCCTATAAAACCCGCTCCTCCGGTTACAATTATCATAAACTAAATTTTAATTTCAGTAAATGTTTTAAGTCTCTCTTTAGTTCTTAAGTTATATTCTATAAATTTAACATTTTCCTTCTGACTTTTAAAGTACAACTTCTGTGACGCTTTAGTTGCATTTAACCACAAATAATTGCTGTGTTCATCTGAAATTTCAACTGTTTTTTCCTTCACTAAACATACAAAAAGTGGAATCAAACTAATTGAATCCGTCCTCGGCGAATAAAATGTAGTTGTATGAGGTAAAACAAAAAGCCTGCTGGGAGCTAGTCCCGCTTCCTCTTTTACCTCTCTTAAAGCTGTTTCAAATGCCTTTTCACTCTTTTCGATTTTGCCTGTGACTATCTGCCAAATCCCCGGATATAGTTTTTCGCCTTCCACTCTTTTAAGCAGCAAAAACTTATATCCGTCTTTGCACTTTCTTGCAACATAACACTCAATGTATATTGAATTAATTTTCGGCATTGATGCTAAAATTTGTCAAATCAGTGTGCTTCATACCAGTTCTTTCCTACGCCAATTTCCACTTCTACAGGCACATCCAGCTTTATTGCGTTTTTCATTTCCCTCAAAACGATTTTCTTAACCTCCTCAAGTTCAGGCTTATAAACCTCAAAAACAAGTTCATCATGTACTTGCAATAGCATCTTAGACTTAAGCTTTTTCTCCTTAAATATCTTATGTATTACAATCATTGCAATTTTTATCATATCTGCTGCAGTTCCCTGTATCGGCATGTTTATGGCCATTCTCTCTGCTTCACTTCTTACCGCATTATTATTATTGTTAATCTGCGGCAGATACCTTCTTCTTCCCATCAGAGTTGTTACATAACCATTGTCTCTTGCAAATTTTCTTGTCCTTTCAAGATATTCATATACTTTCGGAAATTCTGTGAAGTATCTGTCTATAATTTCTTTGGCTTCTGAATTCTTCATTTCAAGTCTTGATGCAAGTCCAAAAGCTCCTATTCCGTAAATAATCCCAAAATTAACTTCCTTTGCTTTCCTTCTTCGGTTTGGAGTAACTTCGTCTTTCGATTTTAACTTGAACACTCGCATAGCAGTTTCTGTGTGAATGTCCCTGTTTTTCTTGAATGCACTTATAAAATTTTCATCGCCTGAATAATGCGCCATTACTCTCAGTTCAATCTGTGAATAGTCAGCAGAAAGTAATTCATACTCATCATTTTTCGGAACAAATGCTTTCCTTATGTTTCTGCCCGCCTCCGTTCTTATCGGTATATTCTGCAGATTAGGGTTTACACTCGAAAGCCTGCCCGTTGCTGCCCTTATCTGATTGAATGATGTATGTACTCGCCCTGTTCTTTTACTTATCGATTTTAGAAGTCCGTCAATGTATGTCGATTTCAGTTTTGACATCATCCTGTATTCCAGTATGCTTGCTGCTATAGGATGTTTGTAACGTAAATCTTCCAGCACGCTTGAATCCGTAGAGAATCCCGTCTTTGTTTTCTTCGATAGCTCTAAATGAAGTTTCCCTGTTAATATTTTTGCAAGTTGAGCGGGCGAATTTATATTAAATTTTTCTCCTGCCTCAGCGTAAATCTTTTCTTCGTATTCTTCTATGTAATTTTGAAGCTCTTTGTCCAATACATTAAGTACTTTTTCATCTACACTGATTCCTTCATACTCCATATCTCCAAGTACCTTTATCAACGGAAACTCAATTTCTTCGCATAGTTTTGTTTGATTTAATTTTGCCAGCTCATAATTAATCCTGTGATACAGCTGTAATGTAACATCAGAATCTTCCGAGGCATATTCGCTGACAAGCTCAACATCAACCTCATCCATTGTTTTTTCATCTTTGCCTTTACCTATCAATTCCTTTATTGATATAGGTCTGTATTTCAACCATTTCTCAGATAAAGAATCCATGTTATGCTCAAACGATGCATCAAGTACATACGATCCCACCATCGTATCAAAATGTATGTTGTTAATCTCGACCCCGTACCTTTTCATTAACAGGTAATCGAACTTAATATTCTGACCAATTAACTTCACCTTTTTACTCTCTAAAAAAGGCTTTACCTTCTTAATTGCTGTGTTAATTTCTAAACCTATTTCTTTCCTGACTTTTTTTGTAGAAAACAAACTGCCTGAATCACTTTCATCTTCCTCATATTCTCCAAAAACAGGAAGATAAAATCCCTGGTTTTCCTGATATGAAAATGACATGCCTACCAGTTTCGCATCATTAAAATCAAGCCCTGTCGTTTCTGTATCAAATGATACGAATTCCTCCGTCATTAATTTCTTTACAAGTTTATCAAGTGATGCTTCGTTTTTAATAGTATAGTAATCATGCTTGACATCTCTTATCGTCTTTATTTCCTGAACATTCTGCTCTATTTTTTCACCCTGAATTGTAATCTTTAACGGCAGGTCATTGTCTGATTCATCTTCCGCTTTTTCTATCGCTTCTATAGGCTCACCAAATCTAAGTCCGGAACTGTACTTCCTTGCAAAGGATTTCATGTTAAGCTCTTCAAACCTTGAATAAAGAGCTGCTTTATCAGGTTCTTTCCTCGTTAGATTATGAAAGTTAATATGTAATGGGACATCGGTTTTAATAGTAACAAGTCTTTTTGCAAGGAATGCATTATCCTTATCTCTGGTAAGAATTTCTTTCAGTTTTGGTTTTGTTATCTTTTCGATGTTAACATATAAGTCCTCAATACTTCCGTACTCCTGAATCAAAGAGATTGCTGTCTTTTCACCTACACCTTTAACCCCTGGAATGTTGTCCGCAGCATCACCCATAAGACCGAGTATATCTATAACTTTTTCAGGTACCACGCCAAACTTTGCCTTTACACCTTCAATACCTACTACTTCCATCCCGCCGCTGCTTCCCATTGATGTTTTCGTTGGTTTATAAATAAAACTCTTATCAGATACAAGCTGCATGTAATCTTTATCAGGTGTCACCATATAGCTAAGCACACCTTCATTTTCTGCTTGTTTCACAAGCGTACCTATTATATCATCTGCCTCAAACCCTTCCAGTTCAATCATTGGAATATTGTACAGCTTGACTATATCCTTCACTTCATTAATCTGCCAGGGCATATCATCAGGGATTTCTGCCCTTTGAGCCTTATACTTTGGAAATTCTTTATGTCTGAATGTCGGTTTTTCTGTATCAAAACATACCGCTATATGGTCTGGATTTTCTTCTTCAAGTATTCTTAACATAGCATTAACAAACCCGTAAATTGCAGATACATTATTTCCTTTACCGTCTTTCAACGGTCTTCCAATCATGGCAAAATAAGCCCTGTAAATCATTGCCATAGCATCTATTAGAAAAAGTTTTTCTGCCATAATTTATTGCTTGTTTTTTGGATTCATAATACTATGTCTTCTGCTGTATGAAAAGTATATCACCATCCCTATTCCCAGCCAAAGCAAGAGCCTCCACCAGTTTTCTAACGGTAATGAAAACATTAATAATATGCATATTAACATTCCAAGTAATGGTGTAAATGGATAGAATGGTGCCTTGAATGGACGCTCAGCTTTAGGATTTGTTTTACGCATAATCAGAACTGCAGCACAGACAATTGTAAATGCAAAGAGTGTCCCTATACTGACTAATTCAGCAAGAATCCTTAGCGGTAAGAATCCTGTCAATATACTTACGAAAATACCTGTTAAGATTGTTGTCTTGTAAGGTGTTTTGAATTTATGATGCACTGCACCAAAGAAATTCTTTGGTATCATACCGTCTCTTGCCATTGCAAGCATTATCCTCGGTTGGCTAAGTAGTAATACAAGCAGTACAGAGGTTATTCCTGCAATTGCTCCGAGTGATATTACAAAATTTGCCCATGTTATTCCAATGCTTTGAAACGCCTCTGATACTGGTGCATCGATATTAATCTGGTCGTGAGGTACCATACCAGTTAAAACAATAGCAACCAGTACATACAAAACCGTACATATTACCAGAGAATAAATTATCCCCTTTGGGACATCTTTGCTTGGAACTTTTGCTTCCTCTGCGTGAGTCGAAACGGAATCAAAACCGATATAAGCATAAAATATAACAGCTGCACCTGCAATCATTCCCAGTGGTGCACCATTATTACCTACCATTCCCCATACTGTATTGCCAAAGAAACTCACTCCACCCCAGCCAAAAGGTGCAAAGTTTTTCCAATTGTTTGTATCAATGTAAAATGCACCCACAACAATAACAAATAAAACTATTGCAACTTTTAATATCACCATTGCCGTATTAAATCCCGCACTTTCACGAATACCTTTAACCAGTATTGTCGTAAGAATAAGTGTAATCAATACTGCAGGCAGATCAACTACTGAACCCGTTAATATTAGATGTCCTGTTTCAAGACTGTAATCAAACGGTGCTCGTGCCAGTAATGGAGGAATTTTAATATTAAATATACTAAGGAAGCCCTGAAAATAATGAGACCAGCCGTGAGCAACTGAAGCCGAACCGACTGCATACTCAAGCACAAGATCCCAGCCTATTATCCAGGCTAATAATTCCCCCATTGTTGCATATGCATAGGTATAAGCAGAACCTGCAACCGGAACCATGGACGCTAATTCAGCATAGCACATTGCAGCAAATACACAAGCAAGTCCCGCAACAAGAAATGAAACAATTATTGCCGGACCTGTCTTATCGTGAGCTACAATTCCGGTTAGTACGAATATTCCCGTACCTATTATCGCTCCTACACCAAGACTCGTTAATGCAAGAGGACCAAGGATACGGCGTAACCGGTTCTCACCTTTCATTTCCTCCATTATCATTGCAAGTGATTTCTTTGCAAAAAACTGGCTCATATTATATGCTTTTCAGAAGAATAATGAATAATATTCAATTTAAAGATAGTATTCTTTATATGAAATGAATTAAAACAACTTAATTTTATCCGTTCGTATTCGTGATTATTTGAAAACCATATTACCATCAAATTCAACCGCATTTTTCCCAAAATCTGTTTCGGTAAGTCTTACAATCGTTTTAAAAGCTGTCTCTTTTTCATCTATTGTTGGGAAACCTCTTCTAACTTGTTTTATTGAAGTTATTTCTGCCTTAATAAATTCCCCTTTTTTATTTAAAAACACTTTTATTAAAGGGGCAATCCCCTGTACACCTGCTAAAGAAAATTTTCCGTATGTGCAGAAATTCCCGAGACTGTATGCAATAAACTTTCCTTTATATATTTCAATAGCTCTCGTTACATGTGGACCATGTCCAAATACTACATCCGCACCATTATCAATTACTCTGTGAGCAAAATCATATACATCTCCTCTGTTCTCACCCAGAAATATTTCGTTTCTCTTTGGGACGTTCTGAGCACCTGCTCCCTCAGCACCACCATGAAACATGACAACTAAAATATCGCATTCTGACTTTAATTCTTTTATTGTCTTCTCGACTAATTTCTCGTTGTTGATGTTAATTGTTCCTCTGTTAGGAGCAAAACCTGCAAACCCAATCTTCAATCCATATACTTCTTTAATAACAGTAGGATAATCTGTTGTTCCAGCATATAGTATTCCATTACTCTCAAGTACGTTATAAGTAGTTTCCCGACCTTTTGTACCCATATCAAAGGCATGATTATTAGCAAGGTTCATGTAATCGAATCCCGCATCATTTAAATATTCCGCATATCTTTCCGGCATCCGGAATGAATAGCACCTTTCTGGAGTTTCACATTCTTTTGGTGTTCCGCCTGAATTAAGGAAAGGACCTTCTAAATTACCTATTGTTGCATCGGCATTTCTTAGAATATCTTTAACTCCATCAAATAATTCTCTTCCGTCGTCTGGAGGAAGGTCTGATGAAGGATACGTTGTTCCCATCATAATGTCACCCACACCAATGATTGTAATTGTATCATCAGTTATTCTAGTAACAGTATCATTTCTGGATAAGGAATTGTTGGTTTCTTTTAAATTATTCCTGTCGCAAGAAGACAGAAATATTAAAACAGGAATAAAAAGAAGGTATATGTATTTCATATGTAAATATAGCAATAGTCACATAAATAAAAAAGGGTTTGTGAATAACTCCACAAACCCTTGTTAATGATAAAACGAATATTAGTTCAAGCCGCACATTCCATTAGCGCATCCGCCTCCATAAGAAGGCATTCCGCACGAACCCCCTTCGCAACCCGCAGAACTACCTGATGACATTACCGAAGAAAAGGTTGACATCATTTTAACATGACTCTTCGATTTGCATGAAGGACAAACTATATCCTCTTCTTTTTCCTTCGTCTTATGAAATACATCATAATTCGAGTTGCACTCTGTGCATTTATATTCAAATATCGGCATACTTATTTCTCCTTTGTTATTTAAATTTTGCTTTAATTGCTATTAGCAAATATATTTATTTCAGACAATACAATCAATGATTTTCCCTTAAACTAAAAATGCCTTTCCGTCATTGACCGAAAGGCATTAATCTAAATAATCTTTTTCTATTGCCCTAAATAAGCTTTAAGTGACTTACTTCTTGAAGCCTGTCTGAGCCTTCTTATTGCTTTTTCTTTGATTTGTCTTACACGTTCACGAGTAAGCTTATATTTATCACCAATTTCTTCCAGCGTTAACGGATTCTCTTTCTCAAGTCCGTAATACAGCTTCACAACTTCTTTTTCCCTCTGTGAAAGTGTATCAAGAGCTCTTTCAATTTCTATCCTCAATGAATCCTTCAATAACCCCTGATCAGGCATTCTCTCTGCTTTATCAGGCATTATATCAATTAGCTTGGTATCTTCTCCATGTATGCTCGGAGCATCCATCGAAACATGCCCGCTTGAATTCTTTAGCGTTTCCTGAACTTCATATATACTCATATCAAGTTTCTCGGCAATTTCAAGAACGTTTGGTGCACGTTCATTGCTTTGCTCAAGTTCGCTGATTGTCTTTGAAATCTTGCTCTTTTGCTGAACGATATTAAGCGGAAGTCTTACTACTCTTGATTGTTCTGCTAATGCCTGTAATATAGACTGTCTTATCCACCAAACAGCGTAGGATATAAACTTGAAACCTCTTGTTTCGTCAAATTTCTTTGCAGCTTTAATCAATCCGAGATTACCTTCATTTATCAGGTCGTTCAATGATAAACCCTGATTCTGATATTGTTTTGCTACGCTAACAACGAAACGCAGATTAGCTCTGACTAATGTATCTAAAGCTTTCTTTTCGCCTTTCTTTATTCTCTTTGCGCAGTCAATTTCATCAGCAACGCTTAATGGTGTCGTTTTACTGATTTCCTTAAGATATATATCGGTTGATTGATTTTCGCGGCTTGTATATTGTTTTCCTAATTTCATAAACTTTTTAATTGCAAACTTTTAGCTGCACTTATTTAAACTACAAAAATAGGAACTTAGTTTCATTTGAAACTAAATCCCTATTTAACTTTCATAAATTTATAATATCTTCAATATTGATATTATTATTCTGTCGGATTTCCGCCAATTAAATCTATCTTGTCTTCCTTGTGTAATGTAACTATTGCTTTCTTTCTGTCTGCTCTAAAACCTGAGAATTTGCCTTTTTTAGTCATTGCTGATTTCTGCTTACCCTTCATAACCAAAGTTCTTACATTCGTTACACGTACTTTAAACTTTTTTTCAACAGCACCGGCTATTTCTATTTTATTAGCATCTATTCCAACTTCAAAAGCATACTGGTTTCTTATTTCCTGTAAACCGGTATTTTTCTCAGTTATTAATGGTCTGATTATTATTCTTTTCATTTTTCTAATTTATGATAATAAAGGTTTGCATAATTTCTCAACCGCTGACTTCTGTATCAATATCATTTTGTTATTCAGTAAATCATAAGTTGCAGCCTGGTCCGAAATCAAAACATTTAACTTTGGAAGATTTCTGCCTGACTTATACAGATTCTCATTTCTTTCAGTAACTAACAAAAGAGTCTTGGTCGCGTCCAGCTTCAAAGATTTGATAACTTCAAGCATATCCTTGGTTCTCGGCTTTTCAAAATTGAAATCCTCTACAATAGTGATTTCATTTTCTTTTGCTTTTAAGCTTAAAGCGCTTTTTCTCGCAAGCCTTGCTGCCTTCTTAGGAATATCTAAATAATACCTGTGAGGTTTCGGTCCGAATATCGTACCACCGCCAACCATTACCGGTGAACGGTTTGTACCTCTTCTTGCATTACCGGTACCTTTTTGCCTGTAAGGTTTCTTGCCGCCGCCTCTGACTTCACTTCTTTCTTTGGTCTTGTGAGTGCCCTGTCTTCTGTTCGATAAATATGTTCTTACTGCCTGATAAATTAAATGTGTATTGGGTTCAATACCAAATATTTCATCAGGTAGATTGACTTTTTCACCGCTGTCAGTTCCGTTTATTTTTAATACTTTAAGTTCCATCGTTAATTTTTATAAATTTCAACTAATCCGGAATTAGCTCCCGGTACAGCGCCTTTTATTAATATAAGGTTTGAATCTGGAATTATCTTTACTACTTTAAGATTCCGTACAGTTACCTGATCTCCGCCCATTCTTCCTGCCATTCTCTGCCCTTTCCAGACTCTGGAAGGATATGATGATGCACCGATTGAACCGGGGGCTCTTTGTCTGTCACTTTGTCCGTGAGTTCTCACGCCGCCATGAAAGCCGTGTCTTTTCATAACACCCTGAAATCCCTTGCCTTTTGATGTTCCTGTTACTTTTACCTTATCGCCGATTTTAAATACTAAATCTACTTTTATCTCATCGCCTACTTTTAAGTCGGTTACGGGATAATCCCTTAACTCTTTCACGTAGCGAGGAGGTGCTATTTTTAAATCCTGATAACCTTTTCTCTGAGGCTTGCTGACATTCTTTTCCTTCTTCGTCTGAAATCCTACTTTTACCGCTTCATATCCATCTTTCTCTTTCGTCTTAATCTGTGTCACAACGCAAGGACCGGCCTCGATAACCGTGCAGGGAACTGCATTACCGGTCTCCTCAAAGAATGTTGTCATCCCGATTTTTTTTCCTAATATACCTAACATTTCCGTTTAAGTTTTATTTAATAAATCTTACGTTTACACCTTTATTTCAATGTCAACACCACCCGGAGGATCCAGCTTGGTCAATGCATCAACAGTCTTGTTGGAAGAATTCAAAATGTCAATCAATCTCTTGTGTGAACGGGTTTCAAACTGTTCACGTGACTTTTTATCAACATGTGGTGATCTGAGTACTGTATAGACGTTCTTCTTTACCGGTAAAGGTATCGGTCCGCTTACTATAGCACCAGTCTGCTTGATTGTCTTTATTATTCTTTCCGTCCACTTGTCCAGAAGGTTGTGGTCGTAAGATTTTAATTTAATCCTGATTTTTTGTGTTGCCAATTTTTTATGGTTTTGTATTTTTACATTGAAAGAGCGGGTGTCCGCTCTTTCATATGAAATAAAATATTCTTATTTGATTATCTTTGTTACAACGCCTGAACCTACTGTTCTTCCGCCTTCTCTTATTGCGAATCTTAATTTATCTTCCATCGCGATAGGTGCAATCAAAACGATTTTCAATCCGTCAAGGTTATCACCCGGCATAACCATCTGAACACCTTCAGGTAATGTTACAACACCTGTTACGTCAGTCGTTCTGAAATAGAACTGTGGTCTGTAGTTGTTTGAAAACGGTGTGTGTCTTCCGCCTTCTTCTTTCGACAATACGTAAACCTGTGCTTCGAATTCTGTGTGAGGAGTTACAGAACCTGTTTTTGCAAGTACCATTCCTCTTTCGATTTCTTTCTTGTCAACACCTCTTAAAAGAAGTCCGCAGTTGTATCCTGCTACCGCTTCAACTAAGATTTTATTGAACATTTCAGCACCTGTGACTACTGTCTTCTTGTGTGCACCAAGTCCGACCAATTCAACTTCATCACCAACTTTAACTCTTCCTCTTTCAACTCTTCCTGTTGCAACTGTTCCACGGCCTGTGATTGAGAATACGTCTTCAACAGACATTAAGAACGGTTTGTCGTTTTCTCTCGGCGGCTCAGGAATGTATGAATCTACAGCATCCATTAATTCCCAGATGCACTGGAATCTCGGATCGTCTATCCCGATTGATTCATCAAGACCGGCCTCCATGGCTTTTAATGCTGAACCTCTGATGATAGGAATATCATCTCCAGGAAAATCATATTTTGATAATAATTCTCTGATTTCCATTTCAACGAGTTCAAGTAATTCAGGATCTGCTGCATCAACTTTGTTTAAGAACACTACCATCGCTGGTACACCAACCTGACGTGCAAGAAGGATGTGCTCTCTTGTTTGCGGCATAGGACCGTCTGTTGCGGCTACTACGAGAATGGCGCCGTCCATCTGTGCAGCACCTGTAATCATGTTTTTTACGTAGTCCGCATGTCCGGGACAGTCAACGTGTGCATAGTGTCTTTTTTCTGTCTGATATTCAACGTGAGCAGTTGCAATCGTGATACCTCTTGCTTTTTCTTCCGGTGCTTTATCAATATCATCAAATTTTCTTACTTTTGCTGAGCCTTTTCTTGCTAAGCACATAGTTATGGCAGCGGTTAACGTGGTTTTTCCGTGGTCAACGTGCCCGATGGTTCCGATATTAACGTGTGGTTTCGACACGTCATATGTTTCTTTTGCCATTTCTCTTAATCTCCTATATAGAAGTTATTTTAAGTTAGTTAATAAAAATTTTTATATAAGCTTGTGGGTCAGGGAGGAATTGAACCTCCCACCTCGTGCTTATAAGGCACGCGCTCTAACCAACTGAGCTACTGACCCAGCTTTGTCCTTGCGGACGGAAACCCTCCAACACTATCCGCGGAGTGGTGTTCGGGTTTTATAGAGCTTTCCCGTGTCTGATCGACGAGTTCTATTCTTCCTTAAAAGAACTGACCCAATATTATTTAAAGAACTATTTTCTTCTTGCGCCCGTGTAATTTTCTATTATCTTTTCAGATACAGATTTCGGTGCTTCATCATAATGAGAGAATTGCATCGTGTAAATTGCTCTTCCCTGTGTCATTGACCTTAATGTTGTTGCGTATCCGAACATTTCGGATAATGGTACCATCGCTCTTATAACCTGCGCATCGCTTCTCTGACTCTGTCCTTCAATTCTTCCTCTTCTTGAACTTAAGTCACCCATTACAGATCCCATGTAATCATCAGGTGTTACAACTTCAACATCCATGATTGGTTCAAGCAATACGGGATTGGCTTTTCTTGCTGCTTCTTTGAAAGCCATCGAACCCGCAATCTTAAACGCCATTTCCGAAGAGTCAACATCATGGTATGAACCGTCAAACAATGTAGCTTTTACGTCTTCAACAGGATAACCTGCTAGTACGCCGTTCTTTAATGCTTCTTCAATACCTTTTTCAACCGCAGGAATGTATTCTCTTGGAATTACACCGCCTACAATCTTATTCTCGAATATAAATCCTTTGCCTTTTTCGTTTGGTTCTAAATCAATCCATACGTGTCCGAACTGTCCTTTACCGCCCGATTGTCTTACAAACTTATGTTCCTGTGTAACTTTCTTCCTGATAGTCTCTTTATATGCAACCTGAGGCTTGCCAACGTTAGCATCAACCTTAAACTCTCTCTTTAATCTATCAACAATAATTTCGAGATGAAGTTCACCCATGCCTGATATTAGAGTCTGTCCTGTATCTTCATCAGAATTAACCCTGAATGTAGGATCTTCATCTGATAACTTTGCAAGTGATTCTCCGAGTTTATCCTGGTCTGCCTTTGTTTTTGGCTCGATTGCAATCTGTATAACCGGCTCAGGGAATGTCATCCTCTCAAGAATTATCTGGTCATCTTCTGTGCATAATGTATCCCCTGTCTTAGTATGTTTTAGACCTACTGCAGCTGCAATATCGCCGGTGTAAACTTCTTTAATATCTTCCCTGTGATTCGCATGCATCTGCAGAATTCTTCCTAGTCTTTCTTTCTTGCCCGAAACAGAATTGTAGATATAACTTCCCGCTTCGGCTTTTCCTGAATAAACTCTGAAGAAACATAACTTACCGACATATGGGTCGGTCATTATCTTAAAAGCTAATGCAGAAAACTTTTCATCATCAGAAACCTTTCTTATTACCTGATCATCCTTATGAAAATGGTGAGCAGATATTTCATTTAAATCTAATGGTGTCGGAAGCAACTCGATAATCATATCAAGGAGATTCTGAATCCCTTTATTTTTAAACGATGAACCGCAAAGTACAGGTATTATCTTAACCTGCAATGTTGCTTCTCTTAAAACTCTTATTATTTCCTTTTCAGTAATTTCTTTTCCCTCGAGAAATTTCTCAAGTAATGTATCATCTACATCTGAAACTGCTTCAAGAAGTTTCTGCCTGTATTCTTTTGCCAGAGCTGTCATTGAAGCCGGTATATCTATATCTTCAAAAGTTGATCCTAATGTATCTTCATTAAACATCCTTGCCTTCATCGTAACAAGGTCTATAACACCCTTGAACATATCACCCTGACCTACAGGCAGCATTATAGGAACTGCATTTGCCTTAAGTCTGTCTTTCATCATATCGATTGCATGGTAAAAATCCGCTCCCGTTCTGTCCATCTTGTTCACAAAAGCAATTCTCGGTACGTTGTATTTATCAGCCTGACGCCATACAGTCTCTGACTGAGGCTCTACTCCACCGACTGCGCAGAATAACGCAACTGCGCCATCAAGCACTCTTAATGAACGCTCAACTTCTGCAGTAAAATCAACGTGGCCGGGAGTATCAATAATATTAATTCTGTGATCTTTCCAGCTGCAAGTCGTTGCAGCAGATGTAATTGTAATACCTCTTTCCTTTTCCTGTTCCATCCAGTCCATCGTAGCGCCGCCCTCATGAACTTCGCCCATGCGGTGTAGCCTACCGGTATAATACAGAATTCTTTCCGTAGTTGTAGTCTTACCGGCGTCAATGTGCGCCATAATACCAATGTTTCTCGTTCTTTCTAAAGGTACCTGTCTAGGCATCTTTTAAATTTCCCTCTCCTTCTTGTTTATAATTTACCATCTGAAATGTGCAAACGCCTTGTTAGCTTCAGCCATTCTGTGAACGTCTTCTTTCTTCTTCACGGAACTGCCTTCACCAACTGAGGCTGCCATTAATTCATTCGCAAGTCTCTGTGCCATAGTCTTTTCACTTCTTGCATTTGAATACGTTAATAACCATTTAATCCCCAGTGCAATTCTCCTGTCAGGTCTTACTTCAGTAGGAATCTGGTAGTTTGAACCGCCGACCCTGCGTGAACGTACCTCTATTGAAGGCATTACATTGTTGACTGCTTTATTGAAAACTTCCAGAGGATTTCCTTTTGTCTTTTCCTCGATTATTCCAAAAGCTTTATACAATATTTTCTGGGCGACAAGTTTTTTGCCGTCCTGCATGATTGAATTTATGAATCTCCCTACAAGTATATCATTATACTTAAAATCAGGAATCCTGATTCTCTTCTCTGCTCTTTTTCTTCTCATTAAAAAAGATATTTTATGTTAGAAAATTTATTTAGCGGCTGCTTCTTTTACTCTCTTTGCGCCGTATTTTGATCTTGACTTCTTTCTGTTGGCAACGCCAGCGGTATCTATTGCACCACGAATGATGTGATACCTAACGCCCGGAAGGTCTTTTACTCTTCCGCCACGGATTAATACTATGGAGTGTTCCTGTAGATTGTGACCCTCGCCCGGTATGTAAGCGGTTACTTCAATACCGTTCGTTAACCTTACCCTTGCTACTTTTCTTAGCGCAGAATTCGGTTTCTTAGGAGTGGTCGTGTACACACGCGTGCATACGCCTCGCTTCTGAGGACATGAATCCATTGCTGGAGCCTTGCTCTTATAGACCTTATCCTTACGTCCTTTGCGAACTAATTGATTTAATGTTGGCAATCGAATCTATTGTTTTATTTACAAAATATTTGGAAACCTCAAAAATACTAATTTTATTCCATTTAGTCAACTCAATTTAGCATATACCCCTTCACTTTTTTCAAATTTGGGCAATTTTGCTTTTTCTTTATAACTTGCCTTTGATTGGCTTCTAATTAGTCTTTGATTGGTCTCATATCCGCACTTAATAAACCCTTAAATTTGTAAAAATTCGCAGGATTTAAAATCATACATTAAATTCAAAATACTTAATAAATCAGATATTTATTTAAACTCGTAATAATACCAAATTTTGCCATTTTTCAATTCCTTTAATATTGCTAAATTTTCAATCAATTAATCCCCATAAATTTAAATTTATCATATTATGAAAAATTTAATTGTACTGTTCTTATTAATACTCACCTTTATTACTATTAGCTGTAACTCGGACAGCACTACAAATTCTAGTGACCCGAATGAAATTCTTTTGCAGCAATTTCGTAACGCAATCGCTGATGCGTCTAAACCTCTTACAAAAAGCGGAATTGATACAACCCTTACACCAATTATTAATTCAAATACGCAGCTTCAGTGGGACCAGGCAAATGTTCTTTGTGTTACCTGGACAAGCACGACGTATTTTGACGACAAGATTGATTCCACGATTATCACTGCAAGCGATATGTGGATTACCGTTGTCCCGGTTGCAAAAGTTATGATGGGACATTTTGTAATGGAAACAATCAACCCCGAACTCCGCATGAAACAGCTTCTCGGTATGTGGCCTGATAAACCCAGAACAAGATTTGTCGAAGTATGGGCAGATACAAACACAATGTTCAGACCTTGTCCCGACCCTGAAATCTGGGATTGCAAATGTGATACTGTATTCCCTCCAAATGTTAGCGCTGCACACATGCAGTGGTTTAATAATGAAATCATAAACAAATACGGACCAGACGGTTATCCATGGACAAGACAGGGTTATACTTATGACTGGGGCGGCAGAACAAAATTCGGATTGAGTGAATTTGTAATTAAGAAAGGAGTTCCTGTGAAGATTAAAAGCGTAACTACTCCTTCGACATTATATACAATGTATAAATAATCTGTCAGAAGTCTAACTTTACACCGAATGAAATATCGTCAGGCAAACTTCCGCCTTCTGGAGTAACGGATTTGTCAACAGAACTTTCTATATAAAATAGCAAATCTTTGAAGGGTTCAAATTGCATACCGAAGAAGTACACAAGTCTGCAAAAATTCTTATTTATCAATACATCCTCATTTTTCGGTTGTTTATAATTCACCCCGCCTAACACACTCCAATTTTTGAAAGGTGTCCACTTTGCTGCAATTTCAAGACCGTAACCTGAGTAAACCACTGTCGAATCGCGTGAAGTAGCAAGATCTCCGTTTTCCTGATAAGCATACATAACTCCGAGAAAAAGATTATCGGTGGAATAATTTAAACAAGCTGCTGCATAAACAGGATTGCCCTTCAGCCCGCGGACACGCTTACCTGCATTGGGGTCCAGAAAAACATTATTGAATGCTGCACCTATATTCAAATTATAAGGCAATTTATATATTACTGATCCGCCGACACTATTTACAATACTTTTGAACTTCTCTTCCGACAATTTAAACTGTGCTGCCAAAGCTATTTTAAAATCACCAAGTGTATTCTTATATACTATCGAATTAGAAGCTCTTCCGGTACCGGATGCTCCCCCGTCTGAGCCCTCAGGAGTGTAAACATAAGAAGCATAACCACTGTTATTCTCCGAAATATCTGTAGTAGATGCAACATCATAGTATGCACCTGTTTGCTTTCCGAGTGAAACTATTCCGTATTCATTGAAATCAGCACCAAGGAATCCTTTCCTGACACCAAATACATTACCTTCATCAGCAACAGTAACATTCAGAAATCCTGTCGAGCTTCCATTATCAGGAGACAGCAGAAATTGATCATTCGTATTTAGGAATATAGACAGCTCAATCCCGCCGAATATTTTAATTCCCGGATTAATTCTCTTACTGACATTTAACCCAAGCCTTGAACCTGCATCAACAATGCCAACATTTTTATCCGTTCCAATCAACATGACTTTAAATCTTCCCCATGGATTAATTTTAGTCTTGGTGTAATCTTCCTGAGAGATAAGTCTCCCAAAAGGAGAAATAAATAGGAATAAAATAATTACTAAATTAATATGGAAACGTATTTGCCCCATCATCATTAATAAGTT
>JBHELA010000132.1:0-4507 GCA_041859005.1 Ignavibacteria bacterium | reverse complement strand
TATTTATATTGCTGTTTTTACAATATGATATAATATCTGAATTGTACTTTAAATTAGAATTAACCTTTAAAAACAGCTTGTTTTCGAGGTTTTTATGGACAACAATTCAGCCAAAGAAGTAAAAATAGCAACCCGTTTGTTATAAGAAAAATAGATATAATTTACAAAAAAAGCAAGTCAAAAATGTAAAAAATAAATGTTTTTTCCACATTTCACATAATGAAAATATTATTTTAAAATCACGGCTCTTTTTACGTCCCTAAAGCCTGTTGTTTCTATTGAATAAAAATAAACCCCAGATGCAAGTACTCCAGAATTCCAGTTTACCTCATAAACCCCTGCCCTCAAGTTGTTATTTATCAATTCTTCAATTTCTTTTCCTGACATATCATAAATTCTGAGCTTAATTACCCCATCCTTTGGTACCTGAAACTTTATTTTTGTCTGCGCATTAAAAGGATTCGGATAGTTATTGAAAAGCTTGAACTCAGATGGAATCTCATTCGAAACATTCATAATCCCAACCGGTCCTATAGTAAAATTAAACACATTTGACCACGGACTTTCCCCCAAAGAATTATAAGCCTTCAGTCTCCAGTAATATTTTACATTGTGACCGAGTACACCCTGCCTAATTACAAATGGAGTGTTAGCTAAAGTTGTGTCGTAAGTTAAAGTCCCAAAACCAACATCAGTTGAGAGTTGTATCCTGTAATTAACAGCATAGAAATTACTGTCCCAAAGAAAATATGGTGTTACCGGCTGATTCAGTGAATTGTTAAGCGGCAGTAACGGTGTTGGGGTAACAGGAATATTGAGAAAAACTCTAAATGCTGAATCCTTAAAATAATAATTTAGAAAGCTATCCCCGACAATACACATATGATACCCAGTTGATGCCTTGCCGTCAATTATAATATTTCCCGTTAAAGTAGTATCGTTAACAATCACAACGTTATTAGTAATTACACCAATACTGTCAAAATATATCTCACAATAAGGTGACAATGTCCACTCAGTTCCCGTACCATGAACAGTTATTGGAAATATCTTTCCTTGCCTTCCGGTATCGGGTATAACTCTTGAAACCACTTGTGAATATACAAGACCGGTATTTAAAACTATAATTAGTATTAATATTTTAAAAAATCTTATTCTCATTATTGTATTTTATTTCTTTTAAAATAATCCTTAATTTCCAAAAATACACTGTAATTCTTTACGAACTTCGAATCAAAAGATTTAGTTTCGATTTCAGAAATAATTTCAATTGCTTCTCTTATTCTTTTCTGATTAACATAAAAAGCCAATAGATTTATTTTTGGCTCTATATAATTAGGAAATATATTCCGTATTTCATTATACCTCTTCTCAGCTTCTTCATAATTGCCCGTCATGTAAAGAGCAGCCGCTTCATTATTCATAATCATAGGATAATACTTCATTCTCTCTCTCGCACTTCTGAACAACTCAAGAGCTTTTTCATATTGTTTTAACTCAAAATATCCTATACCCCTGTAATAATCCACCGGCATCTTATTCATATCAACAGGATAATAAAAATCGGATACTGACGTTAATTTATCGAGCATTTTTGCATAATTAGACCCGGTTTTTAATTGCATTGCTTCAAGATATGTTTTCTCATTGTAGTGTTTCATGAATCCAAACCATATTCCAGACACTAAAAACGCAAAGCCGATGATTGCAACAATATAACTCATTCCGTTATTACTACCTTTAAATTTATTGTAAACACCCGAATACCCAACAGCCATAGAAATCATAAAAACAAAATATGCCCAAACATTTTCAGCAGGAAACGAAAAGAACATAGCTATTATAATCCCTACCGATGTAAGTAAAAATGGCATTATAATTATTTCTTTCTTGCCGTTTATCAAAAGAAGATAAAGGCCAGTTAAAATAAACGCGGTAAAAATTACGAATCCCAGAATACCATACTCAGCCAATATTTCAAGATATTCATTATGCGGATTCACCGCAGAGTTCATTACGATGTTTGCATCTGTGTAAAAATGTCCGTCATATTTCGGGTATAATCCTTGCCAGTTTCCACGTCCAATCCCTGTAATTGGGTTCTCCATGAACATTTTTAGCGTGGCGTTCCAGAAGTTAATTCTTGCTTTATTCGTATAGTAATCTTTATCAATAATACTTGAGAAAGTGTCCTTAAGTCCAATTCTCTCTCGTCCGGAATCTTCAAGGACTTCCCAATATATAATTCCCGAAAGGCATATTGCTATTAATAATGACAGAAAAAGTCTTTTGTAATTTACTTCCTGCCTGTAGAATGCGAAAACAAAACACAATAATAACGTAAGAATAATAATATACGCAATCCAGCTTGTTCTTGTTTTTAAATATATCAGTAATAAAGTCTGAAGTGAAATAATAATAATACTTAGAATAGTATATTGAATTTTTAGGCTTACATTCTTACAGCTTATCGTTAAAAGTACAAGTGAAAAACTTATTAATGAAAGCAATATCTCGGATGATACTACTCTATCAAACACTAATCGAATCCTCTCGTTTTGAATCACTGGCTGGTTTTCAATAAATAGAGAAACGGTAAAAGCCCCTGTTACAATAAAAGAAGCGAGTAATATGGCTTTAAATAAAAAATATAATCTGTTATTATTGAGGGATAAAAAATGAAGTGTGATTAAAAAAACACCTGTATATATAAAATATAGAAATATGTCCATCGAACTTGTCAAAAATATTTTTTAAATATAACTATTTTATTAAACAAAAGAATTGAAATTATATAGCTGATTTGAATTACAAAGGAATAATAAAAATACTTAGTGAAAACAGGTATATTTTATATACTCAGATTATTGATAAGGTGTATTATTTCATTTTTTGGATACTACTTGCTAGATCTCTGGCAACAGATTTGTACGGGAGCTTCATTATCGTGTTTACATTTGCAAATCTTATGGTAAATTTATTTGGTTTCGGATTACCTATTCATATTCAAAAGGAAGCTGCTTTGAATCTAAACCGAAAAAACGAAGGATTAACTACTATATTCTCTGCTAATCTACTGCTCTTAATTCCATCATCGATTTTATCCATAATGCTATTTCTGGTCATCTATCCTTCATCGAGCATTAAGTCCGCTTTCCTTTTACTTATTCTATTTACTCTCATCTCCAATGAATTGCTTCTTTCGGGAATTTTTAAGGGGCAGCAAAAATACAAGACAATATTTTCTATAACTGCAGTTCTCAGAATAGTAACAATCGCAGCATTCTTTATTACATACTTGTTTTGGAAAGACAGTTTCGGAATTATATACTCATTCATTGCTGGTAATTTTTTGTTTCTTGTTGTTTTATCTTTTGTTTCTGGTCAGTTTCCCGAAGCAATCAGGTTTTCTAAAATCCGATTTGGAAGTATTGTGAAACTCATTATTGTGGTTTTTCCGCTTTGGTTGGCGACTGTTTTTAATTTTTTGTATGACAGGATAGATGTATTTCTGATTTCAAAGCTCGTAAGTCTTGAGCAGCTTTCATTTTACAGCATAGCGTACGGTGTCATGAAGTCGTCAACCATTGCTTTCGGTTTTTTGCTTGTCGGAGGTCTTACAAAAGTATCATCATATTCTGGGAACAAAACGGAGATGAGAAATTTTCTTATTAAATATTCAAAACTATTTTTTGTTATTAGTTTGATAGTTTTTATTTTACTGATTGTCTTTGCCGATATTTTACTTGTGTTTCTTTACACGGATAAGTATTCGGAATCCGCATTAATACTCAGGATACTTGCATTTGCTATTATTCCTCTTTCGTTAAACAATATTACAGGAATAGTCCTAAACGGGGTTGGAATGTATAAAGAAAACCTATATATCACAATAATCGGATTTTTGTTTAATCTTACGGCAAATTTACTTATTATACCATATTACGGTGTGATAGGGGCTGCTTTTTTAACAATATTAACAGAGATGATTATACTAACAGGTGATGTTACAATTATTAAATATAAGAAATTAGCTTGAAATGGGTACATCAAATTGGCAGAATATTTCTTACGTTGTTGATATTATTAAAACATTAAACCCTTACCGAATTCTCGATTTTGGAATGGGTTTTGGAAGATGGGGTATTCTTGCAAGAGAATTTCTCGAAGTGTGGTGTGATGAAAATTATTCTGGAAATTGGAATCGGCAGATTGACGGTGTAGAGGTATTTGCGGATTATATAAAACCATATCATCATTACTTTTATTCAAATATCTACATTGAAGAGGGATATAAATGGATGAATAATTGCTCGTTCAAATATGACCTTGTTATTTTCGGTGATGTAATAGAACATTTTGAAAAAAGTAAGGGTAAAGAGCTAATTTATAATGCATTAAATATTTCCGAGTTTGTTCTTATAAATATTCCGTTGGGAACATATTGGGAACAATCCGGTAATTATAAAAACGAATATGAACAGCATAAAAGCAGTTGGTCTGCCAG
>JBHELA010000066.1:0-2724 GCA_041859005.1 Ignavibacteria bacterium | reverse complement strand
CACTATCTGAAAGGCGAGCCGATGCCCGAATGGATGAAAGACGGAGTGCCCGCCGTCAAGAAAGGACTCATAAATGGATATTGATATCTTTTATAAAAAGATATTCCCGTTTGTAAAGTGACGAAGTTTTTGTTTGTTTTTGGAACTACTGTAACCTGTCATTCCTGCTCATGAAAGAGATGTTTTATATAAGATTAAACTTTTTAATTAGTTTAAAATTATAACGAGAAGAACTTTTACAACAATACACTAGTCAGAAGTAACAGAAATTAAAGAAAAACTATTACTACGTGTTCCTCGCAAATATCACAAAATATAATGCGACTAATTATTTATCTATTTCATAGCGACATTCAGCTCCGGGAGGCAAGCAATCTAACCCCGTAGGTGGATTAAAATTATTATCACGCCATATCTCCCTACAACAAGCGCAGGTAATAATTTTTTCAACTTCTACACCATTTTCAATGCATAAATAACTCACCAAATCAGTTGGATTAGAACAGATTTGTGTAAATGGATTAAATATATTACAACAAGGTAAATTTCTTGTTGAATCGACTGTCGTTTTGTTGTTTGTTTTGGGTGTAACATTAGCCTCAGAATTGTTATTGCCGACGAACAAAACAACCATGACAGCAGCTACTAGTAAGAAACTAAAAACAATTCTCATTTTGACTTGACTTTTAATTAAATGTTTTATTAATTTTTTATTGGAATAAATAATTAATACATAAAAATTTTAAAAATATATAAGGAACTAAGTTATGAAAACAAAATTATTTTTAGTAGCGGCAATAATTTTAGCACAAATCATGATTTGTGGCGCCGCAATTTCACAATCCCTATCATGGAAAAAGTGTTCAAATATCCCTGCTTTTACGAATCCTTACGATGCGTTTGACGACATAGCTTTTATAAATACGCTGACGGGTTGGGTAAACCATCACAGCGGAAAAGTTTACAAAACAACGAATGGAGGGATTGACTGGCTATTAATATTTAATGATTCATCATATTATTTTTCAAATAAACTAACGTTTTTAAACGAATTAACGGGATGGAGCGGATTAACGAACGGTATTTGTAAAACAACAAATGGAGGTGTAAGCTGGACAAAGTTGAATATACCCTCGATGAGCGGTATATCATTTCCGGGTATATCAATTGTGAATTCAAATTTAGTTTATGTCTGCGGCAATTCTCAAGGGATACCAAAGATTGCAAAATCTACGGATAACGGAAATACATGGTCTGTTACCAGTATTACTTCGTTATTAAACGGAGTATTCGATATTAAGTTTTTTAATGAGAACATTGGATTAGCGTCGGGTTACAAGAACGGTAGCTACCTCGTAAATTCAAATGGTGCAATACTATATACGAGTAACGGAGGTGTAAACTGGTCAAGCAGATACACGACTAATGCCGTTGGTGTAAATGCTTTAAAAATTAATTTTAACTACGACAATTCTGCAGGTGGTGTAGTTCTTGAAGGTGCAGTATCCCCGTCGGTATTTTTAAAAACTACAGACCAGGGATCGACATTCAGCGAGATGACGTTTTCTAATTCATCGTACATTTCTCAGGCGATTGGTTTCAGGAATTCAAATATTGGATGGGTAGGCGGTTCCAGATTAACGAATGCTCCTATTTATTATACTGTTAACGGCGGAGGAGTATTTGATACAGTGAAGTGGGGAAGAAATATCACGTCTATAGTGTTTGTGAATGATACAATTGCATTTGCATCAGGATATAGTGTCTATAAGTATTCAAACGGTACTGATGTAGGAATCGGGAATAACAATGGAGAAATCAGAAATTATTATCTCTCACAGAACTATCCGAATCCGTTTAATCCTTCGACTAAAATAAACTATGTGTTACCAAATCAAAGCTTTGTTTCATTGAAAGTATATGATGCAATGGGTCGTGAGGTACAGACCCTTGTGAACGGAAATCTTAATGCAGGGACTTATAATGTTGAATTTAGCGGAGAAGGATTTTCGAGCGGAGTGTATTTCTACAAACTTGAAGTCCGCAGCAGCAATTCTTCAACAGATAAATTTACGGATGTGAAGCGTATGGTTCTCCTTAAATGATTTTGAATTAGACTCAAAGGGGAAAGGGGAATAAATCCCTTTTTCCCTTGACTTTTCTCTCTATTTTTAGAACATTTATTATCATGATTATTCATAATAGTCATATTAGCTTGACTTGCTTCTTAAGATTTATAAAAAAGAAGCATACCTTAACTGCCTTTATAATATATTAGTTATATTATCATCCCATAAACATCCCATGAACATCCCATTAACATGCCTTGTCCATACCATGCTCTAAGCCTGCTGGCAGTATGCCCGCAGTCAGCTCACAGCCTGCATCAGGCTTCAAATATGCAATAACAAGCATTATTTTAGCTTATTTAATGACATAAGCACTAAATCAGTATTAAATTGTTAGTTTGCAGACTATGTTTTCAGGTTTAAGATTTCCCGTGAGGGGGTTTGAGTGTAATTTAAGGGCGAGTTAAAAATAAAGGGTTTGTGACAAATCGTCGCAAACCCTTATTCGTAAAGTCTTAGTTATTCCAGCCGGCTTCGCTTTTGTATTTAGTGAAATAAACGATGATATCAGCGTCGCTTTTGTATTCCGTGAAGTACACCTGCCAGTCCGCATCTGATTTGTAATTAGTATAAAACCAGATACCGCTCATGGGTG
>JBHELA010000133.1:0-11633 GCA_041859005.1 Ignavibacteria bacterium | reverse complement strand
TGACACAAATACAATAGGCGGGACTGTAACTGTTGAAATTAATGAGAAAAAAGTTTCTGTTCCACTTGGAACCACAATTTTAGAGGCATGCAGGCAGAATCAGGTACACATTCCGACATTATGCCATCATGAAGACCTATGTGTAGCGGGTGTTTGCAGGGTCTGTGTTGTCGAAGTTGAAGGAATGAGAACGCTTCAGGCGTCATGTGCATTTCCTATTACTGCACCAATAAAAATCAAAACATCAACCCCGCAGGTAAGGAAAGCAAGAAGACACATAATAGACCTTATGCTTTCGGAGCATTACGGTGAATGTTATTCATGCATAAGAAACGGCAATTGTGAACTACAGTCGCTTGCGGAAGAGTACGGAGTTGACGGTTATACATTCGGACACTGCGAAAAGCCTGCTTATGAGATAGACAATTCATCTTACTCCGTAATACGTGATATGAGCAAATGCATACTTTGCAAGAGATGCGTACGCACATGTATAGACCTGCAGGAAGTCGGTGTGCTGGAATCTATTGACAGGGGCGACAAGACACACATCAGCACTTTTATGGAGAAACCACTTGCCGACGTAATCTGCATAAACTGCGGACAATGCATAAACCGCTGTCCGACGGGAGCATTGCACGCAAACGACCAATCGGACGAAATATGGGCAGCTATTGACGACCCGAAGAAGCACGTTGTTATTCAAACTGCTCCTTCTCCAAGAGCCGCTATTGGGGAATGTTTTGGAATGGAAGCAGGTACATCTCTTACACAGGAATTAAATACCGCACTTAAAAGAATCGGTTTCGATGCGGTCTTCGATACAAACTTTACTGCTGACCTTACGATACTTGAAGAAGGCACAGAATTAATTATCAGATTATACAAAGCATTAGTAGGCGGCGATAAGAGCGTAGCTCTTCCGCAGTTTACAAGTTGTTCACCCGGCTGGGTTAAATACATAGAGCATTACTATCCTGAATATCTTAATAATTTATCATCTGCAAAATCACCACAGCAAATGTTCGGTGCAATTCTTAAAACATTCTATGCGCAGCAGATTAACGTTGACCCGAAAGATATAGTCTCGGTAGCACTTATGCCATGCTCAGCGAAAAAGTTTGAATGTAATAGACCTGAAATGGATTCGTCCGGATATAAAGATGTAGATTATGGATTAACAACCCGCGAGATGGCAAAGATGATTAAAGAAGCGGGTATCTTTTTACCTGAAATGCCTAAATCACATTTTGATTCTCCGTTTGGAGAAGCATCCGGAGCGGGATTGATATTCGGTGCAACGGGCGGTGTTATGGAAGCGGCAATTCGTTCGGTAGTCGAGTTTGTAACGGGAAACAAAGCCGAGGATCTATTCGCAAATGCGAATGTAATACCAGTCCGCGGTTTTGATGGAATTAAATATGCCGAATTACCGATAGGTGATAAAGTTGGACCAGTACCTGATTTGATAAAACACCTGGTTCCAAACTGGGACTGGCTGAAAGGTGCAACTCTGAAAGTTGCCGTAGCACATGGAACGGCGAATGCAAAGAAAGTCATGGATGACATTAAAGCCGGAGGTATATTCAGTCAATGCCACTTTATAGAATTCATGGCTTGTCCCGGAGGGTGTATAGGCGGCGGCGGTCAGCCGATTCCGACATCTGCCGAAATACGTAAAGCACGTGCAAAGGCAATCTATGCAGAGGACGAATCACTGACATTAAGGAAGTCGCATGAAAATCCTCATGTAACTATGATATATGAAAAGTTCTTTACTGAAGGACCATGCGGACATCTGTCACATAAACTGCTTCACACGCACTATACGCCGAGAGGCAAGTTTATTTCATAATATAAATTCAACGAACGGGCGGTGTTATGCCGCCCATTTAATATTAAATTATATGGCAACAAAAGCAGAAAAGAAAACTGAAAAGAAAAAGGCAGTGAAGAAAGCTGTAAAAAAGGCAATTAAGAAAACAGCTGCAAAGCAAATATTGAAACCCACCAAGAAAATATTTGCTCTTGAATTAGCATTGCTGGATAAATTACAGCTTGAACTTTTTGAGGCAATAAGCCGGAAGCCGCAGACGATGGACTTTGAGGAGATAAGGCTTTATGTGGATAATGTTTACATGGTGCTGAACAAATGCGCAACGATTACGAAGGATGTGAAGAATGCATTGCTGGTTAAGGATTACAAGGAGTTGTTTACGGAGACGTACAATTCACCTGCATAAGCTTAGAAGGTAATAGAAAATAGTAAAGGGCGGGAGCGAGAGCTTCTGCCCTTTTTGATTTAGGGGGATAATTTGTTTTTAATATGTCGCCCCTTTTGGACTACGATGATAAAAACTTTTGGTGAAAATAAAAACCCGCAGCGATGCTGCGGGTTTGAATAATTATTAATTAATAACAAATTACATAAAAAGAGCGGATTATTTGAGAAGCACCATCTTCTTCACAGCCATAAAATCTTTACCTTCGTTGACAAGAATTCTTGCGAAATATATTCCGCTTGCCATGTTCGAGCCGTTAAACTCGGTGATGTATTTCCCTGCTGAACGGAATTCGTTGTTTACGAGGGTTTTCATTTCCCGTCCGAGAATGTCGTAAATTACGAGCTTAACCTTTGAGTCTTTCGGAAGGTCATAAGCTATCTTTGTTGTTGGATTAAACGGGTTTGGATAGTTCTGATACAACTGATATGTTTGAGGAATAATACTTACTGATTCAGTCGTATTATTATCAACTCTGCTGAATACTTTCTTAATGTCTGATTGTATTATACCCTGAAGTTCTGAGTTATTTCCGGGTTTTTTGGTTTTCACTGTCTCGTTCAGTTGTTTCATTGTATGAAGTTCTTTTGCTGCCTCTCTGTTTCCTTCGTTTGATTTCTTTTGAAGTTTTTCTATTTTTTCTGTTTGGGTTATTCTCTTGCTTTCGAGGATATCATTAACAGATTTCGATATTTCGTTTCTTTGTTTTTTGGTGAACTTTGTTGAGTCATATCTGTCTGTGATATCGAATGTTGTTAATTGCTTTTCATCTGTTTTGCCGGTTAAACCTCCGCTGCTCCCTCCTATACTATCCAGAAGATGAGTGGCGGCAAAGTCCCAGGAGGCAACAAGACCCTCATATGTATAGGGATTCTGTTGTATGATAAGGCTAAATCCTTCAAGTGCAGATGTGTATTGTTTTAATGACACCTTGCATTTTTGAATAAGGTAGAAACACCTGTTTATTAGTTTTTCTTTCCCCTGATTGTTAAGAATTACTGTCTCGTAAAATGTTTTCAAAGAAGCCATTTTGCTTCCGGCACTGTCCTGCAGCAATGAGGAGAGGTAGAGTTTATTCAGTGCATCAATGCTTGCTGAGCTATCGGGGAACAAATTTAATAGTTCTATGCATTTTTGCTCTGTTACGGAGTATTGCCTCTTTCTAATACTTATATTGATGGAATCCGATAGCGTTTTACAGCGAGAAATCTGCAATTCATTCCCATTTCCGCCATTACCTTTTTCGCTTCCGCCCTGTCCGGTGTTTTTTACAGCTATTGTGTCATTTACAAGCCCTTCTATGGAGACTACTTCATAGTCGCCAGATAGCATGGCATTGCAGCTATAGGGGTAAAAATTAAATTCTATTGGTGTTCCGTTTACTGTTACTTCAACGAATGCCTCTGCATCTACATTATCAATTTTAAAGCAATTGTAAGCTGCGGGATATTGCTGTTCGTTTATAGAAGGGAATGTGCCGAATATGTGGTATGGCTTTTCGCCGTTCCCGCTGTATTCGGATATGTTAAATGTATTATCGCCGTTTTCAAGAAAAACGAATGAATTATCAACATATATGTTTTTGCTTTCATCGTTCATGGTATTGATTCTGTTGTATCCTCCTAAATAATATTCATCGCTTGGACACATGTATAAATTACTTTCTGAGAATCCCTGAATTGATTTTGCTCCGACTATGTCTGAGTAAAACCGGTTATTATACAAATCTATACTTGAGTTTGTTGCTATAACGCCGTCCGAGAATTTATTGAAGTTATTATTTTTAATGGTTCCTCCGCAGACACCGTTAACTGCCGTTGCAATTGCTGAGGTTCCTGAAATGTTGTTAAAATAGTTACCCTCAAGTCTTATTGGAGTTTCTGTTGCAGACAGAGAGCTGAAGGAGGTTACCAAAGGGCTGTTTGTGTTTGTTTCATTTATTATGAAACTATTACCGCCAATATAAGCATTTTCCCACCTTGGGTTTTCGCAACTGCTGTACTGATAATAGATTGCGCCTGATTTAGTGTCCATATAAAACTGACTGCTGTTTATTGTAATATCATTGCAGTTTATTATACTGAGTGCGCAGTTTTGATATTGTGCATTCAATCCACCCTGAGGTTCGTAAGCTATATTCTTGAATACGGAATTTGAAATATGTATATCGGTTCCTCCGGTAAATGATATACCTTCCCAGACACAGCTGTTTCCGTAAAATTCAGTCGGCAGCGGAGATGAATTCTGGGGTAAGATGCCTGAATAAAAGCAACCTCCGGAGAACACAATTTTACCTTTCGTGTTAAACTTAATTGTTGTTCCCTGATACAGCCTTAAATCATGTCCGTTATTGTAAACAACACTGTCGCACACAAATGTTGAGGGTATTACTTCCTCGTCACATACAAACGTTCCTCCTTCCTGCATTACTGGAGCAAGTTTAAAGAGTTTTCCCTCGCCGGGCTGGAAAATACCAGGCAAATAAATTCCTGACCCATATTGTTCTTATTAAAAGTTACAGACTCATTCGTTACGGGGTTGATTATTTTCCAATTATTAAAATTTTGCAGATAGTTAGAATTTAATATTAATTTTGCCTGACGTATATCTCCAAACCCTACGGGAATTTCAGGTACGCATCGTTTATTTAGAACCAAAAAATACTTTGATAAAGGTTCTGTTTGCTTATTAAAAAAGCCGATTTCCCAGTATGTTTTGTTTGCAGGGTCTTCGTTAATTGGAATAAATTCTAATGTTTGTTGATCTCGATAATAAGATTTTAATCCGGATATATAATTATGTGTTTCCGATTCCTCGATTGCTATTGTATTGTCATACTTTAAATCATTTTGTTGATACATATAATTTCCAATCTCTACAATATTGCTGTCAAGTTTTTCAATGTACTCCCACTTTCTTTGTCCGTAATAATTTGTATCTCTTGGTCGTTGATTTTGACCTCCTATTGTATCAAAATAAGTTAGTCCCCAATCATAAAAATAATCCGGGCAATTATTGTCAGGTCTTTTCGCTCTAAAAGAGAAAAATGTAAAATAATGTATCTGTTTTGCACCGTAAGCCATTGCATAATATGCTTGTAATCCTATTTCTTCATTTGTAGGTTCTCTCTTACGTTTATATTTCGGAGTATCGTTGCAGCCCACATATTGAAAATTAGATTCAACGGAATGTGCTTGTATTGTAGCTACAAATACAGCGTTAAAGTTCGATGTTTTTATTACATTAGCATTTAATTTATAAATCTTTCGCATACTATCACTCAAAATGTTCGCATTTAAATTATCATCATATTGTGCGACGCTTAATGCTTTTTTATACATCCGCGTACCCGGAAATTCCTGAATATCAGGTTTGTTAAGGTTTGGTGGTATTGGAGAATCATCAAATATGGTATAAACGTCAGTTGCAACAAAATCAGTAAACAAACCTGCTGATTCCAACGTGTTGTACATTTCTAATAACGAAAGTTCGTTTTTTATTCCTGCTCCTTGGCCGGTACCCGAATATCCGGCAGGCGGACTTAATACAGTAATCCCGGTATTTGGATTATATTGCTTTATTAATCTTAAGACTTCTTTAATGCAAGGAATGCTGTTATAATAAAATTCATCAAAATAGAAATATCCGAAGCCCTCTTGATTGCTTAAAGCAAGAACTTCAGAACGAATTTTCTCTCCAAATTTATATTTGTTTACCGTGATAGGTAAAGTTCCATCAGGGTCTGTAAAAAGGAAATGTGCCCATTCATCATCAAGGCGGACATAATCAAGCCAGACGTTTACTTCTCCATACCAGTAAACTCTGTAGTCAACCCCACTTGAATCTCGAGGTGTGTAGTAAGCTGATGTATCTATCTTGTCAGTTGCTATGTCTTCACCTAATACTGATAATTGATAGTTCTGCGAAGCTCCTTCAAAATTATACATTTCAATATAATTCCCATTGTAAATCCCATTTTTTAAAAAATCTCTTACAATTATATCCTGTGATTTAATTAAAACGCTATCATAATTGTAAACCTCGACTCTAACAACTTTCATGTTTTCGTTATTTGAATTATTCGCTAAAGCGGAATCAATTCTCATTCTTGGTTTAACGAACCATCTAAAGTTATCACCAACTCTTTTTCTGTCGGAATAATACATGATGCCGCCATCCTGACGAGTAATTACATTTGTTTGTTCATTGTTTTCATAGAGTTGTTTTGCTATATATTTATTGGGATCATCCCTTCCAACAAGGCAGCATTTTACCCTTCCGTTTGAATCGTTTTCGTTTTGACCTGTTTCAGTTATCACATACCCATATCCCGGTCTTTGCGTTATCATTAATGCATTGTCTTCTACCTGATATGTACTCCTTTGTCCAAAACAAGGTCTGTCAATTTTAGATGAACGGTAAAAAGCAGTGTGAGAAGTGTTTACGCTATCTTGCCATGAATTAAGAAAATGAGTCACCCCTTGTAAATAACCATTTGGAAGCCAAGTAGCATCTTGAGGCGGATCAGGGGGGTCTGGATATGGCGGAACTGAACCGAATAGTGTATCATAAAAGCCGCCGTATATCCTATTATTCTGACCCATCCAAATTGCATAATGCGGCTGCCAATCACCCTGAAATCCCCAATCTACGTTGGTTTTAAAACTTAGCGCATTATACATACTGAAATATTCAGGATATAAATATCCGCCGTTAGAACCAAGATAAAAACCGTTTTTCATTCTCGTGCTTGGAGTGATTGATTGGCTATTCACTTCCCCTTGAGAAAATAGAAAAAATACAAATACTACTGCGAATGTAAATTTGAAAAGAATTTTAAACATTATTAACTCCTTTTAAATAATTTTAAAAAATTATTTTCTAATTATACTATTTTAGGTATAACATTTTTTTGGTTTCTTTAAATATCGACGAATTACTCCTGCCGTAAACTGTAAGAGTATAAAAATAAACACCGCTGGGTACATTTATGTAATTAAAATCTATGCTTGCTTTGTAATTTCCGGATTGCAGGAACTTATTATCATAGAGCATTAGAATCTCTTTTCCCATTAAATCATATATTTTCAAAGTGACATAATTTTCTTTTAAGAGAGAAAAACTTATAATTGTAGATGGATTAAAAGGATTTGGATAGTTCTGATTTAGTTTATATTCTATTGGTATCGTTGAATTATTACTATCAATCCCTATATATGTAATAATTCCTCCTCCGTTAGTAGTTTTGGCAATAATACTATTTGTACTAATATTTCCAGTTGTCCAACCTAATAAACTATCTATAAAAAATAAATTCAAATTTGATGAACTAATTGGAATAGTTTGAAAACCCCAAGATGAACCACCTGTGGAAGTAGCATATAATTTATAATTACCTCTTGAGCCCCATCCAATATTACTATTCGCAAAGTATATCTTTGCAGAATAGTATCTTTGACTATCTATATATTGAGTATTCCAACTAGAACCACCATTTGATGTATAAATAAATTCATTAGGACGAATATTGTAATTATAATAACTCCATCCGGTATCTTTATTCAAGAAAAAAATAGAGTTGTATTCTCCACTACCTATAGGATTCGGAACATTAACCCAATTCAATCCGCCGTTAGAAGTTTTAAACAAAGCACCAGAGGAGGATGGAATAATAAACCCACAATAATCACCGCTATAATTTTCTTTAAGAAAAACAATTTTTCCGCAATTTACCGCGTTAGATAAAAAACTGTAAGATAAACCCGCATTTATTGTTTTGTAAATTCCCGACCACGAACTTGCCCAACCTGTATCTTTATTTATAAATGATATTCCGCACCAACCACCAGCAGTGATACTGTCCCAGCTTGTGCCGCCGTCATAAGTCCTGTACATTTTATTCCCATCATAATTAATAGCATACAAAGTTCTTGTATCAATTTTTTCAAGTTGATATATTCTGAAATCTCTTATTATATCCCAATTTGTTCCGCCATTCAGAGTTCGCATTAAAGTATTAATGCTTCCCATAGCTATAAACCCTGTATCTTTATTAAGAAAAGCCATATCATCAATCTGTCCGCTTACGGGTAAAGACTGTGCGACCCAACCCGTCTGAGAATAAGAAGTGCCGCCAAACAGCAGCAATATTAATGCTAAAAGTGTTATTACCTTTAAATATTTCCAGTAAGAATAATTCTTCATGCTTTTATATGTTTATGTTATTTAATTAATTTATCATCTTTATTTCAGCATTACCATCTTCTTAACTGCAATAAAATCTTTTCCTTCATTCACAAGTATTCTTGCGAAATAAATACCGCTTGCCATGTTCGAGCCGTTGAACTCGTTGATATATTTACCTGCTGAACGGAACTCGTTGTTTACGAGCGTTTTCATTTCTCTTCCGAGTATGTCGTAAATTACGAGCTTAACCTTTGCATCTTTCGGAAGGTCGAAAGCTATCTTTGTTGTTGGATTAAACGGGTTCGGATAGTTCTGATACAACTGATATGTTTGGGGTATAAGACTATTCGTTGATTCCTTTGAGCTTTGCTTTCCAACTCCAAACACCTTCTTTATATCATCATTCATTATCTGTATGTGATTCATGACAGTATTGGGTTTCTTTATCTTTACTGCTTCTTTTATTTGCTTCATTACTGCAAGCTCTCTTGCGGCTTCGTTCTTTTCTGGAGTGCTCTTTGAAGATTCAAGCGTCTTTTCGAGTGTCTTCACTTTCTCTTCTTGTTTTGCTCTGTCATCTTTTGTCGTGTTCTTTATTTTCTCGTAGAATATTTTTGTAATCTTTTCGTTTGTGTTTGAGTTTGTGTTCGGGTTTTTGGTTGAATTAATATCCCGTTTTGACATACGGCTTAATAGCGTATCCGCAGGAGTATTGAAATCTTCAAGTGTTTGTTCGTTATCACCTTGAATACTTCCTCCCGTTCCCATAAGAAGATAAGTTGCTGCATAATCCCATGATGCGACGAGTCCTTCGTATGTATAAGGATTCTGAGTCATTATGTACTGAAATCCTTCAAGTGCAGACTGATACTGTCCGAGTTTCACCTTGCATTTCTGTATGAAGTAAAATGCACGTTTTATGAGGCTTGGGTTTTGTGTGTTATTGGATATCAGATTTTCAAGGAATGTCTTAGTTAATCCTATTTTTGTGCTGTCAAGGTTCAGCGATGCCATGTATAGCTTCTGTACCATTCCAATGCTTTCAAGGCTGTCGGGATATTGTGTAAGTAACAGTTTAGCGTTTGTTTCTACAACAGTATAATTTCTCTTTCTGAGATTTATATTTACCGTGTCTTTTAAGCTTTTGTATGTGTTTTCTTCTGTGTTTAAAGTTTTATTTGGATTAAATCCTCCGCCCTCTCCTCCTCCGCTTCTGTATATCGTGTCGTTATAGCCATCGTACAGAAGTACGAAGAAGTTTTCAAGTTGTGACAGCTCGCAGCTATAACCCGTGAATGTGAAGCTGACAGGGTCACTGTTATTATACCATGTTACCGAATGATTTGCTTCAACATTTATCGTGCTGTCTTCATGAAAGCAGTTTTTAGCTGCGTCAACGTTATCACATGGGTCGCCGTATAGCGTCCCTGTAAGAAACTTTGAGTTATCGAGGTCATTAAGGTCAAAATCGTTTTCTCCGTAGTTTATATCAAAATATGAGTTATTTACGCTAATACAGCTTGAAGATGTTCCGTAGTTTTTAATATAGTTGTAGCCTCCGAGGTAATTGCCGGATAATGGTTTAAGTATTATATTGCTTTCATTGGCACAAAATATTCCCGTTGAGTTTGTTTTTCCGAGTATTTTATTGTTATATAGATCAAAAGCAGAGCCGAGTGCACTTATCGTAGTATTAAAATTAACAAATGTGCTGTTCTTTACAGCTCCTCCCGTTACGTTTATTAATCTTAAGGCATTAGAACTGTCATTAGAGGTTGTGAAAGTGCACCAATCTAATAAAACAGCAGCAGACGGTGAGCCGTTTGAAGATATGCTTAATGCGTCACATCCGCTTGAACCCATCAGAAAACTGCATTCGCTTATGTTTAAAGACAGCGTATCCTGCAGTTCAACGGTAAATGAGATGTTTATCCCTCCTGAATTTGCTGCGGCATTGAATACACAGCCTTTTATGTTAATATCATAGGTATTTGAAATCAGTATTGCTGTTTCTGAGCTGTCATTCTTTAGGTCGTTTATGGTAGTCTTATAAATGCCAACGTTTGAACAGTCTGAAAGAATAATCCCTTTGGAACTATCTGTACCGTTAAATGTAACCATGTTATTTTCTGTGCTGAACTCTCCGCATTCAAAACTTCCGCCGTTCATTTCTATTCCCGCATGATTTGAAAAAGTTATTATTGTGTTTGGTGATATTGTAAGGTCATATCCATTGTTAAAAACCAATCCATTGCACGTAAATGCTGAAGTAGATACTGCCTCGTCGCAGACCAGTGTTCCCCCTTCCTGCATAACGGGGGCGATTTTAAGAAGTTTACCTTCTCCGGGCTGAAATTCTCCTGCATTCACGAATCCAGTTGTTGATTTATTAAAGTATGATATTACGGAATCTTTGACTGCTTCCTTTATTACCCAGTTTTTAAAACCCGGCAATTGAGAAGAGTTAAAAAATATTTTCAATACTCTTACGTCTCCATAATCATTGGTATCATTAACCGGATAAGTTCTTTTGTTTACGGCATAAAGATATTTGCTATTATCGGGTGGTTTTGATGAACTCGGATTAGGACTAAAAAACCCAAGCTCCCAGTATCTTTCCTCACTACAGTCGTTATGCCCGACTTGCATATTTGAACCTGTACACATTTCTGATATGTCGTTGTACGGCGCATAACTTATTATATCTTGTATGTAATCATGATTTGCTGAGCCGCAGTCATCACAGGGATATGTTACATCATTAACAGTATAAGTATAATTATGCACCAAATGCTCGCTTGTGTTCCCCATCGGATACATAAAGTTACCGATTTGCTTTAACTTTCTGTTTAAGTTTGCAACAAAATCCCATTTCCGCTGACCGTAGTAATTGAAATCTCTTTTATGAGTAAAACTGTCCCTGTCAGTAGATGTTAGTCCCCAGTTATAAGCGTTTTTAAAAGTGTCGGTTTGCTGTGTGCTCGTGTATGAGAATTCAAGCATGATTTTTGCCCCGTATGCCATGGATGTATGCATTAGCATGGAAATTTCTTCGTTAGTCGGCTCTCTTATTCCCCATTCATCAGAGCCTGTTCCTTTAATGTTTTTCTCGTCGCTGTTAATCTGATTTATCACTCCGTATATCAATCCTTTTTCTCTGGCTTT
>JBHELA010000312.1:0-8024 GCA_041859005.1 Ignavibacteria bacterium | reverse complement strand
ATTATTATTCTTAATACTTTTCATAAACGGATTCTTGTTTGCCGATAACAAGCCCGGGTCATTAACCGGGCTGGTTATTGATGATGAAACAAAGGAAATTGTGATATCTGCCGTAGTTCAGTTAAAGAATCTTGAATCAGGCATCCAATATAAAACAGAATCAGAATTAAACGGTAAATACACCTTCGTAAATTTACCTCAGGGGCAATACGAATTAATCGTAACGAGAATAGGATTCGACGAGTATTCAACCGAAATAATGCTTGAGCCCGCAGAGCAGAAGATACTTAATCTCTATATCATACCTGCGAGGATAGAAACAGAAAAGATTAACGTTACCGCTACAAGAACCGAACAGACGCTTCAGAAAACTCCCTCGTCAATATTCCTTATTACCTCTGATGATATTAAAAGTAAAAACAAAATTACTTTCGATCAGGTGCTTGAGGACGTGCAGGGGGTCACTATCAACAGAACGAGCGGAATTAATGTCAGCGCTTTATCCATCAGAGGAAGTTCGGACGTAGCCGGCGGAGGTATCGGTAACAGGGTGCTGCTCCTGCTTGACGGCAGACCTTCTCTGACAGGAGATTCAAAAGGTGCACTCTGGGCTTTGATACCTGTATCTATTATCGAAAGAACTGAAGTTGTTAAAGGTGCATTCTCTTCATTGTACGGTTCAAGTGCAATTGGCGGTGTTATTAACGTAATCACAAAGAAACCGACTTATAAACCTTATACTTCTATAAATCTGAACGGCGGCTTCTATCAAAAGCTATCAGACAGTTTAAAATTTTCAGACAAGCTTTTAAGTTTTAAAGGTATTAATGTACTTCACAGCAACACGTTGAATAAGTTTTCGTATTTATTAAACCTTGATGTTAAGCAGAACGATGGTTATGCTGAACAGACCGATTATAGTTTCTACAGCGGACTCGGTAAGTTTACTTATGACCTTTTTGGTAATCGTGACCTTGAAATGACACTTCAGTACACTAATTCAGAAAGCGGTTATCCTCATTACTGGAGAGTTGACCCCGGGAAATATGCTGACCCTTATAAGACTAACCCGTTTTACATTGGAGATAAAATTGAAAAGGAGACTCAAAGCATCGATATTAATTACAATGCTGTTGCTAATTCTAAAACAAAATATAATTCCCGTTTTTATTACTACAAGCTTTACAGTAAATCTTTTTACAATCCGAACAATCCTGTTGCTATTGAATACGGTCAGCCGGGACAGGGGTTTGAGTCTTTTATAACATCTTACAATTTTGGAAATATTTCTCAGGTAGATTATAATATTAGCGACAGGCATTATCTTATTGGAGGTATAGATCTTCAGTGGAATGTTGTTCGTTCATCGCCTTCTGAAATTCTTTACGGTGACCAGCAGCAGTATAACATTGGAGCTTATGTTCAGGAACAATGGAACATCTTCGTTAAGAATGAAATCCCTGTACTTTCTGCTACTCTTGGAGGAAGATTCGATTATAACAAGTTTATCGGAAGCTTCGAGGAAATGAAAGTCAGTCCTAAACTTTCACTTTTGTATTCGCCTCAGTCAAAATCTCCTATATTAGATAATACCTCTTATAGATTTCTTATTGGAAAAGCATTCAGAGCTCCTTCTATTGCAGAGCTTTATTTCAAGAAAGAGTTATTTGGTGGATTTAATTTTATATACAATCCTGATTTATTGCCTGAAGATATGATTTCTTTTGAAGTTGGATTTAGAAAGCAATTCAAAAGTCGTTTTAATGTAGATTTTTCATTCTTCTTTAACATGTACGATAATCTAATTCAATATGTAAACATTGGTCCTACACCGCTCGGTCCGTTTCAGGTACAGAATGTAGCAAAGGCTCAGGTGAAAGGATTTGAATTCTTGATTGATTATAAATCGAACGTTAATCTATTCAGCGAAAAGTTTGAATACGGTATTGAGTTCGATTATACTTATCTGGATGCAAGAGATTTGTCGCAAGGAAGAAGTGATGATATATTGCCTTATAAACCTAAGCATCTTCTTAATTCAAACATTAATCTCGCATATTACGGTTTTAATCTGAATGTAAATGGCAGGTATGTAAGTGAGATTGAGGAAGTATATTTCTATAAGTATGAAGAACCGAAAGCTTACTTCATCATGAATATGAAACTTTCAAAGACTATAGGCAAGAACGTTTCTGTCTTTTTTGCTGTAAATAACCTGACTGACAAGTTTTATCAGGAGCTTGAAAGAATTGCCGCTCCAAACAGAAACTTCAATGCAGGTATTAATATAGAGTTCTAATTATTGCTGTTCTTCTGTTTTCGGCTTTTCCTGCTCTAATTCAGTAAAACTAACATCCTTAATCGATTCAGGCGGCTTAACCGAATCTGGAACTATTGTTTCCTGCTTCTGTACTTCTTTTAGTTTCTTCTTATCAAACAATGCATCGAATGATACTATGCCTGCGCCGCTAAACAGAGTCGTCAGCGTGCATGAAAGAATTATAAAGTAAAAAACCGCAATTGGCAGTGTAAACGGCTCAGATGCAGTAAAATGTCCTTCACCTACCGTTAAAAAGCTGATAGTCATAACTGTAAGAGCAAGACTTGTCAGAGGAGTGAAGAATCCGATGATATACAGTGCACCGAATAGAACTTCCATGAACGGTAATATGAACCCAAGTATAAATGCCGCATTAGGAGAAAATATTTCGAGTGCTTTAACATGGCTCACAAATGCTTCAAGATTTAATACTTTAATTGTTCCTGCAATTAGAAAAGTAAAACCAATTACTAATCGGATTAAGAGTAATCCGAATGACGATGAACCTCTTGCTTTAAAGAAAATACTCATATTATTATAAAGTTTATTAGGTTTTTAACTTTCCTGAATATAAGCATTTTATTTAAATAATAAGTTAACTTTTTATGTTCTCTAATCGTTTATATTTACATGAAGGACAATTCAAATAAGACTGTGGTTATTGCAATGAGCGGGGGAGTTGATTCCTCAGTTGCTGCAGCTCTGCTTAAGGATCAGGGATACAATTTAATTGGTATAACTATGAAAACGTGGGGATTTGATGATTTCCCGACAAAAGATTCTGGCTGCTGTTCACTGGAAGCAATCTACAATGCAGGGAATGTAGCCGCTAACCTTGGTATTCCGCACTATACATTTGATTTTACCGAAAGATTCAATGAAACCGTTATTGAAAATTTCATAACGGAATATATGAATGGTCAGACACCAAACCCTTGTGTCCTTTGTAATAAAACAATTAAATGGGGTGTATTGCTCGATAGGGCAAAAGAACTTGGAGCTGACTACATAGCCACAGGACACTATGCTAAACTCAAATCAGAAAATGGAAGGTATTTCGTATCAAATTCAAACGATGCAAGGAAAGATCAGACGTATGCACTTTGGAGAGTTTCGCAGGAAGCACTTAGTAAAACACTTTTTCCTCTCGGTAACTATACAAAACCTGAGATTCGGAAAATAGCTGAATCACTTGGTCTAAAAACTGCTAATGAACCGGACTCTCAGGAAATTTGCTTTGTTCCGAATAACGATTACAGGGAGTTGCTTGAAGTAAGAATACCTGATATCAAGGAAAAACTTAATAAAGGTGAGATAATTTATAAAGATAAAAAGGTAGGAGAGCATAAAGGATTTCCATATTACACAATAGGGCAGAGAAAAGGACTGAATCTTGCATTAGGAAAGCCGGTTTATGTTACAAAGATTGATGCGGTAGGAAATAAGGTTTATATAGATGATGAACCCGGACTTTATAAAAAGGGATTTATTGCAAAGGAAGTTAATATGATGAAGTATGAAAACATACAAAAAGCTATTAAAGCTAATGTTAAGATAAGATACAAGGATGTAGGGTCGATTGCAGCTATAGAACAAGAAGATGAGAATACAATAAAAGTAATATTTGATGAACCTAAGAAGTCAATAACTCCCGGTCAGTCTGCGGTTTTCTACGATAATGAAGACGTAATCGGCGGCGGGATAATCAGGGAAATTATTAATTAAGTTTTATTTAACTGCTTATTTGTTCTTTTTAAAAACTCTGTTATAACTATATCCTCCGATTCAAACAATTCTTTTGGTGTACCCGAAAAATAAACAACACCCCCTTCCATCATTACTACGCGGTCAGCAATTTCAATAACGCTGAATATATCATGCGTTACGATTATTGAAGTCACTTTTAATTTCTTGGCAAGATCCAGAATTAATTCGTCAATATTATCACTCATTACAGGGTCAAGACCGGTAGTAGGCTCATCATAAAGAATGTATTTTGGATCATCAGCAATAGCTCTTGCAAGCGAAACCCTCTTTTTCATTCCACCTGAAAGGTCAGCAGGACTTTGGTTCTGAATTCCCGGTAAACCAACCAATTCTAATTTATCAGCTACGATCTCTGATATTTTCTGATCAGTATATCTTTTATTTTCCCTTAAACCGAGTCCTACATTTTCTTCAACGTTCATTGAATCGAACAGAGCCGCACCCTGAAATAGAAATCCGAAATTTTTACGTATTGCATATAAGTCTTTTCTTTTCATCTTAGTGAGCGCTTGTCCTTCAATTATGATTTCGCCTTCATCAGGTTTCAGTAATCCAACAATAAGTTTTAACAAAACGGATTTACCGCAGCCGCTTCGTCCGATAATAACCAAAGTTTCACCGTTATTAATTGTCAGGTTTACACCATTAAGAACTTTTTTATCGCCAAAGTTTTTCTTGACATTTTTTATCTCTATCATGTCTAAAATTATGATATTATTGTATTAATTAATACAGAAAATTAAATTCCTTTATACTAAATTGCATAAAACTTATTTTAAGTTAAATTACACTTTTAATGGATTCAGTCGAAGATGTTTTTCCAAAGGAAGTTATTTCCCCTTTAGAAGAAAAATTTGAAAAGTGGCGTAATAAAGTCGGTCTATTTTTAGGTCCTCTTGTATTTGCTGTCTTTTATTTTTTACCTTATTCGTCAATATCTTATCAGGCTCATACTCTTTCGGCGATATTATTATGGGTAATAGTCTGGTGGATTACCGAAGCTGTTCCCATTCCTGTCACATCTCTTATTGGAGCAGTTCTTTGTGTCGTTTTCAATGTTGCAGATGTAAAGAAAATATTTGCTCCTTTTGCTGACCCTATAGTATTTTTATTTTTAGGTAGTTTTATTATTGCTTTAGCAATGAGCAAGCATGGAATTGATAAAAGGTTTGCGTTGAAAATACTATCACTAAAGTATGTTGGAAAAAGTACCGGAAGAATTCTATTTACTTTTGGAGCTATAACCGCGTTTATATCAATGTGGATAAGTAATACTGCTGCAACTGCTATGATGCTTCCGATTGCAATAGGTGTTGTGTCATCTGTAGCTAAAATTATTGGAGATGTAAGAGGAATTGAAATAGATCCGAAGAGACTTAAATTCGGTACAGCTATGATGTTAATGACAGCTTATTCTGCTTCTATTGGAGGAATTGGAACACCGGTTGGAACCCCTCCAAACTTGATCGGTATAGCCATGATTGATAAGTTTGCTTTAATTAGAATATCATTCTTTCAATGGGTTATGATAGCATTGCCTATGCTTATTATAATGTACATTTTTCTTTTCATTCTGATTTATTATCTGAATAAGCCGGAAATCTCGAAATTAAACACATCATCTACTTTTATAGCCGATTTTAAACTTAAACTCGGCACAATGAAAGCAGGAGAAATAAATGCCATAATAGCCTTTTTAGTAACTGTTGTCTTATGGCTTATACCCGGTTTCTTTGCATTGATATACGGAACTGATTCTTCAGTATTTAAGATATATAATAATCATCTTCCTGAATCTGTTGCAGCATTAATCGGAGCATCCCTACTTTTTCTGCTTCCGGTCAGAATCAAGAAACTTGAGTTTACTGTAAACTGGAAGGATGTTATAAAAATTGACTGGGGGACACTGATTTTGTTCGGAGGTGGACTTTCTCTTGGTAATTTGATGTTTGAAACTAAACTTGCAGATTATCTTGGTACTTCGTTCATTAATTTTAGTGGACTGGATACTGTTTGGGGTATTACTTTAGCTGCAATTTTCATTGCAATAATTGTAAGTGAAGCCACGTCAAATACTGCATCGGCCAACATGATTGTTCCTGTTGTAATATCAATTTGCATTGCAGGAAATATTAATCCTATACCTCCTGCTATTGGAGCAACGTTAGGAGCCAGCTGGGGATTTATGCTTCCTGTTTCAACTCCGCCAAATGCCATAGTTTACGGTTCGGGAATGGTACCAATTACTAAAATGATAAGGTCAGGAGTGTTTTTTGATATTATTGGTGGATTTCTGATTTGGATTATTCTAAGATTAATACTTCCATTTTTTAATCTGGCTTAATCTTAATGCATTTACAAAACAATGATTTCTATTTAATTTAAAACAATCTTTTAAACTTATTGAATTTATTACAGGTTAAAAATATACACAAACGTCCGATTGGTGTTTTTGATTCAGGAATAGGAGGTCTGACAGTAGCAAGGGCACTGTTTGAATTGCTTCCTAATGAAGATATTATTTACCTTGGCGATTCTGCACGTCTTCCCTATGGTACTAAGTCAAAAGAAACGGTCATACTTTACTCAATTGAGTGCCTTAAGTTTTTACTTGCTAAAAAAGTTAAAATGGTTGTTGTAGCATGTAATACGGCTTCGTCTGTTGCTGTACCTTTTCTTCAGAAGATAACTAAAGTACCTGTAATTGGTGTTTTAATCCCGGGTTCTGAAGCGGCTATAAGAGCCTCTAAAAACAATAAAATAGGTGTCATTGGAACACGAGGTACAATAAATTCGGGCTCTTATGGAAAACGTATTCATAAGATAAACAGGAATATAAAAGTCTATTCGGAAGCCTGCAGTTTGTTTGTACAATTAGCTGAGGACGGTTGGACAGAAAATAAAATTGCTGAACTTACAGCCAAAGAATATCTTTCCGGATTACGAAAGAAAGGGATTGATACGATGATATTGGGCTGTACTCACTATCCGATATTAAAGAAGACAATTGCAAAAGTATTAGGAAACAAAATTAAACTTATTGATTCAGGTGCGGAAACGGCAAAAGAAGTAAAATTTATATTGTCAGAGAGGAATCTCCTGAACACGAAGAATAAAAAGGGTGACCACAAGTTTTTTGTAACCGATTTTCCTAACAACTTCCATCAGATTGCTGAGAGATTTTTAGGTAAGAAAATTAAAAATGTTAGACTGGCAAAATTACATTAAGATGAATGAAGAAGAGGTAATAAGAATTTTTAAAAACACTGGAGCACTTCTTGACGGGCATTTTCTGCTGACATCAGGATATCACAGTCCGCATTACTTTCAATGCGCGAAGGTACTTCAGTATCCTGAATATCTAACTCTCTTTGCAAAACAAATTGCAGAATATTTTTACGAAGATAGAATTGATGTAGTTCTTAGTCCTGCTATAGGAGGAATAGTACTCGGAACAGAGGTCGGGCGTATTTTGAACAAGAAAACAATATTTGCCGAAAGAGAGGATGGAAAACTTACTATTAGAAGGGGATTTACACTGGAAAAGGGTTCTCGTGTATTGTGTGTTGAAGACGTTGTAACTACCGGAGGAAGTGTTTTTGAGCTTATAAATATCGTCAAGAATCTTGATTGTGAATTGGTCGGAGTTGGGTTTATTATTGACCGTTCTAATGGCAAGGTGGATTTTCAGACGAAACAGATTTCTTTAGCGAAATTTGATGTTGTTAAATTTGCAAAAGATGAAATACCTGAATGGCTGGCAGCAATACCTGTTTATAAACCAGGCAGTAAAAAGTAAATTATACTTTCCTAGCTGCAATGATTAAATAAGGAACAGTCATTTTCAGATATCCGTTTTTCATAGATTCCGTTTTCAACAAATATCGTATATTCGAAAAGATTTTCTTTCTGTCTCTTACATTTATTAATTCTTCCC
>JBHELA010000304.1:0-7304 GCA_041859005.1 Ignavibacteria bacterium | reverse complement strand
CCGTTAATTTCATCATTCAGACAATTAATTAAAAGTTTCCCGCGCCTATAGTATGCATTTAAACAATTCTTATTATTTTTAATCACGTAGGAATAGTCATTTAATGCTCCTTGAAAGTCCCCTGTCTTTTCTTTTATTAATCCTCTTTTAAAATAAGCAGGGAGTAAAGCAGAATCTAATTTTATTATACAACTAAAACTTTCGATTGCTTCTTTATATAAATTCAATTTGCATTCTATTTTACCTTTGTTCAATAAGACTAATATACTATCCGGATACAGTTCATTTGCTTTATTAATATCCTGTAAAGCTTTTTCATAGCTGCACATTATAAAAAACAGTTTTGCTCTGTTGTTGTAAACTTCCGCTCTATCGGGATATAGAGCAGACAATCTATTGTAATCAACCATAGCACCTTTAAAATCTTTTAATTCCCTCTTAACTTTTGCTCTGTTTATATATGCATCATAGTGTATATGATCTTTTGATATTATTTCATTTAACAACTGTAATGCATTTTTCAAGTTACCTTCTTCAATTTCTTTGAGCGCCGGCAGTAAGATTCTTTTCATAACAGATTTTATTTTAATGTTTTGGTAATTGTTTTTTCAAAAAATAAAATATGATTAAACTTCTTTGTTTGATAAAATAAATAAGTGAGGTTTTAAATGTTATAGAGCAGAAGATTGAAAAAGGAACTAATCCTAATGGATTAATTTGAATTGACCAGTATTACAAAGCGACATTTGTCAAATGAAGGTATAGCACAATAATATTGCCGTAATCCTGAAAATCCAATATTTTTCATGTCATACAGCTACTGCAATTATTCAATACTCAAACTATTTTCACACGATTTTTCGAAACTCTGATAAATAGTTTAATAAACTCATTTAAAACCAAGGGTGTAAATCCCAGAGCAAAAATAATTCCCCATGCCCTTAAATCGGGCATCTGCAAGTGAAAGGCACTTTTAATAGCCGGTATCCCAACAACAACCAGTTGAAGGGCAAAGCCTATCAGAATTGCTCCTACAGGGTATTTATTCGAAAAGATTCCAATACTGAAAATAGATTTCCGCTCATTCCTCAGAGCCAATGAATAAACCAACTGACAAACCACCAGCACCATGAAAGCCAGGGTACGGGCATATTCTATTGTGTTTTGGGGTACCTGCTTATCAAACGGTGTATATCCATGCTCATAATACCCAAAAAAGTACGCTGTGATTGTTAATGCTCCGATTAAAAATCCTCCGAGCAAAACATGCATGCCGGCTCCGTTTGCAAAGAAACTTTCGACTGCAGGACGGGGCTTTTCTTTCATTACATCCGGATTTCCCGGATCCATTCCCAGTGCAATCGCAGGTAGGGAATCGGTGATTAGGTTTATCCAAAGGAGCTGTGCGGCAATCAACGGGGTTTTCCAGCCAATTATCAGTGCTACGATTATAGTAATCACTTCACCCAGATTACAAGTTATAAGAAATATTACGGATTTTTTAATGTTATTGTAAATATTTCTTCCCTGCTCGATGGCAGAAACAATGGTTGAAAAATTGTCATCAGTAAGAATCATATCTGATGCACCTTTTGCTACATCGGTACCTGTAATGCCCATCGCAACACCAATGTCGGCGGTGTTTAATGAAGGGGCATCGTTAACGCCGTCACCCGTCATGGAAACAATGTTTCCCTGAGATTTCAGAGCGCGCACAATTTTCACTTTATGTTCGGGGGAGACCCGAGCGAAAACATAATAATTGTTAATCTGCTCTGCAAATTCCAGATTGGTGAGCTTATCGATTTCCTGACCAGTAATAGTTTGCTCTATTTTTTCTGCAATTCCCAACTGATAGGCAATGGCAAAGGCAGTTTTCTTGTGATCGCCGGTAATCATAAGCGTTTTGACTCCTGCACTTTTTGCTTTTAGTATAGAATCTTTAACCTCTGCCCTCGGTGGGTCAAGCATTCCTACCAGACCAACAAGAATCATATCTATCTCCATTTCAGAAGGATCAATTTTTCCCTTAACCGGCTTATATGCTGCCCCAAGTGTACGCAGGGCCTGGTCAGACATAGAATCAGCTGCATCCAGATAATTCTTTTTATGAGACTCGGTTAAGGGAATCGTTTTCCTTCCCTCTAAAACATGGGTGCAGATTTCAATGAGCTTTCCGATGGCGCCCTTCGTATAAACCACAAAACTCCCGTTTTCCTCAACGAGGGTGGACATTAACTTACGGTCTGAATCAAATGCTGATTCATCGATACGCCTGCTGCTGTTATGCAAAGTTTTACGATCAATCCCCAGCTTATCGCCCATGATTAGCAATGCTATTTCGGTGGGATCTCCAGTCCCTTCGCCATTGTCATAACTTGCATCCGAACAAAGTATCATGGCTTTTGCCAGAAATTTTAATTCAACTGATGTCTTAACATCCAATCCGACCTGCGTAAAACCTTCATGAGTGTAACAAGTAGTAACCGTCATCTTATTTTGAGTTAATGTGCCTGTTTTGTCGGAGCAGATAATATTCAGTGAACCAAGGGTTTCGACTGCGGATAGTTTTTTAATAACGGCATTATTTTTCGATAGATTGGTTACGCCAATAGCCAGCACGACTGCAACAATAGCGACAAGGCCTTCGGGTATGGCAGCTACAGCGAGGGAAATCGACATCAGGAACATTTCGGACAAATCTCTTCCCTGAAATACAGCTATAATGAAAATCAACACACAAATTACAATTGCAATGATACCAAGGTTTTTCCCCAGTTTATCCAATCGAATTTCCAATGGAGTTCTTGATTTGACCTCAGTATTAATAATGGAAGCGATTTTACCAATTTCGGTATTCATGCCTGTTCCAACTACCACTCCAATTCCTCTTCCGCCTGTGATAATTGTTGACATAAAACAAACATTTAACCGATCTCCCAAAGCGGTATTAAGGTCAGTTTGAATAAGGGAAGCGTCTTTTTCTGATGGAACAGATTCGCCTGTTAATGAAGATTCGTCGACCTGCAGATTAATAGATTCAATCAGGCGAATATCTGCGGAAATGATTCTACCCGCATCAAGTATAAGAATATCTCCGGGAACGATTTTTTCTGAATCAATCACCTTAACAACTCCGTTTCTACGAACGAGTGCCTTTGGGAAAGTTAGTTTTTGAAGGGCTTCAATCGCTTTCGCGGCTTTGACTTCCTGAACAACGCCGAGTAATGCATTAATATTTATTACCAATAAAATAATAGCTGCATCAACATACTCTCCCATAAAAACGGTTATAACCACCGCTCCCAGCAGGATATAAATCAGCCAGTTTCTAAGCTGCGCAAAAAATAAAAGGAATATACTTCTCTTTTTTTCAGGCAGTAATTTATTCACACCGTAGTTCTTCAATCTGCTTAATGCTTCTTCGTCAGAAAGACCATAAGCCGGAACAACACTTAGTTCATTTAAAACTGTTTCTGCTGATTTGCAAAACCACATGTTTCGTTTTGTATTAGTTTATTATTAACAAAGCACTACCATTTGTGTAACCCCAGCAATAAGGCTGGTGTCATTGAAAGCCCAAAATAAAGGACTTAGCTTTGCCTACTATATATTACCAGACAACAATTATTAAAATATTTTATAGACGATTGAATGAATATATACGATTTTGCATGTCTATTATCTGATGCGCCTTCGTTTTTATTATTTTCCGCTGCATTTATTACATCTTATTTTTATTATCATATTTTGCTTTTCTTTTGACTAATCCTTCAGTATCTTTTTTCGTGCTTTTAAATTTATCAGTAAGAGCATCAATAGAGCCATCAAACCTTGATTTAAGTTTATCAACATAATCACTGCCATTATCCGTGATTTGTTTGCGTATTGTTGAACCCTTTTCGGTCGGAAATAAAATACTTGATATTACACCAACGGAAAGTCCTGCCATTGTTCCGAATAGTACTTTGCCTGTTTTCATAACTAAATTCTGTTTTTAGCCGCACAAACCTTCCCCAAAGGAGGCTTATGACGATGATTAATTGATATCAATAATTATTTAATTTCTAAAAAGTTTATTCCCAATTAACGTTGAAATATGTTCTTATCCTGTTGCACTTAAATTCGGGCTTCCGTATATAGTTTGCCGCTCATTTCCAGTATTGTTCTTAAATCTGCCGATATTTGCACCAGAGAAATCAGGTGCAAGATAAGGAGATAATTGAGTTTGCAATACATCCGGAATATTAGTAGTGTTTGCCATTGCTGATTTAGCAACATTTAAATACTTTATACCAATTTCCGGCCATTGAAGTTTTTGTCCGTATTCAAATGCTGCTTCACGAAGCTTCACGATTTTTTTCCGATTATCCAATAAATCAACAAGTATATTCCCGAGCTGATCGTGGCGGTTAAAATCAAATAATATTCCTCTACCGTCTGCAAGCAATTCCTTTGCATGCCAGTAAGGTGTGGAAAGAACTGCGGTCCCTGCACCAACTGCATAAGACAATGTTCCGCTTGTTATTTGTGCTTCATTAAGATATGGTGTAATATATATATCTGATGCATATAAATAATCCATCAATTCATCTTCGTGAACAAAGTTTTCATAGAAGTGAACATAATTTTCGAGTCCATATTCTTTAACAAGCCCTAAAAGATATTTACGGTATTCTTCCCCGTATTGACTTAAAACTTTTGGATGAGTTTTCCCTAAAACTATATAGATAAGATTCTTATACTTTTTTAAAACTTTCGGCAAAGCTTTTATTACTGTTTCGATTCCTTTATTACGGCTTAATAATCCGAATGTAAAAAGAATTGTTTTATCACTGAAGTTAAATTTTTGACGTTTGGTTTCCCTATGAAAGACTTTTCTTGCAGGTACACCGTGCTCTATTATTTCGATTCTTTCTTCAGGAATATCATAAATATCACGAAGAAATTTAACAGCTTTTTTACTCATAACAATAATTTTGAATGCCTTCTTACCGAGTTCCTGAACAATCATTTTTTGTATCTGCGATGGCTCTTTGATAACCGTATGAAAAGTGACAACCAGTGGTATTTCAATTCTATTTACAAGAGAAAGAATATAAACTCCGCTGTCGCCTCCGAAAATACCAAATTCATGTTCAAGAATACAAACATCCGATTCATTGTGATTAATAAATCTTGCCGCATTAAGATAATCGCTGTGCCTATTTTGATTGACAACAAAAGATACTTCAGGAGGATATTGATAATTATTCCCGTTGTCGCTTATTGCAATTACGTTAAGATTAAGAAGAGAATTATTTGAACCTAAATTAACACCGACAGATTTAATCAGGTTATGAGTGAAAGTTCCTATTCCACAAATTTGAGGCGGGTATGTTCCTATGAATATTAATTTCATAATGTTTAAATTAAAGTTTTCTAATAAATTATTTTTAATATTTTCTATTTAACGTCTATAAATCTTAACTTTACAGCAGTAAATACATCAATTATTTTACTTTATCATCATTTAATTATAATTCTAATATTTGCAGAAACCAAATTTCAATATATTCTGCAACTTAAAATTACTCACAACACCGTTTCATTTCTTTCCTTCACAATATTAAGCAAATAAAAATAATCATGTTATAGTGTAAAAGGATGAAAAAGGAACTAATCTTAATGGATGAGTAAAACAAAAAATAAGCAAACGAACCCAATTGTGTTAATACAAAAATATCGATGATGTACAAGAATCTATCCACAAATTAGACAAAATTCTTTGTCCTGTAAATTAATGGGAATTACACAAATCAAAAACCATTAATACGGATTTATTATCACAAAACAGGTTATAAGACTACTAAGCAGGATGTAGGTAGAGAGGGATTCAATGTTTGGCTGATTTTATATTAACGATGATTTTGAGGGTGTGTTAGGACGTCAAGTGTTAATTGACTCCGCCGTCAAGAACCTGAATGAAGGGTTAGATCCCAGATAAGAATTCACCACGGAGATTGTCTCAAGCGTAAGTAAATAGAAAAATTACAAGAGTAAAACCCTGTAAAACATTCTGGATTCCAGCACGCCACGGCGCATTTTCAACTTTCGCTGGAAAGACAGAAAGTGAAAAACAAGTTATGAGACAGAAGCAAATAGGAAATATTGAAAACGGGGTTAGATCCCCGTTTTGATCCCCGCCCAAGAGCGTAACGGGGACGTGGGATGACAGCGGGGGGTAGTTTTAAGACGAACTCCACGGCAGACGTTCTCTACAGCGAATCTGCGACAAAGAAGAGAATGCAAAGATGACAAAGAAGTGCAGCTTTATAAGAAATATTAGTGGTATATAATTAACCAAATGAAAAGTTAATGATGATAGAAAAATAAAGACAAAGATAAGAAGGATACAAGAAAGGACTGTCTTAACAAGACAGTCCTTTATATGGAAACAAATTTATTGCAACGATCCAGGATATTGCAATAGACATTGAGAAATTATTTCATTAACGACATCTTTTTAGTAGCAACAAAATCGTTTGTTATTATTCTGTAGAGATATATTCCGCTCGATAGTTTAGAGCCGTCGAAAGTAAACTCAAAATTACCCGCTGATAAAGTAGAATTTACCAATACTGAAACTTCTTTTCCAGTTATATCAAAGACACTCAATCTAACAGGACCGGCTTTTGCCATAGCGAAACTAATCTTCGTTGACGGATTGAACGGATTCGGGAAGTTCTGATTCAGTGAGAATTTCTCAGGAACATTTATACCAATCGGATTTACACCCACAAAACCGTTCATAGTTGAATTGTACATCATACCTGTATTTCCGGCTCCTGTTCCAATTTCACCAACGACTGTACCTCTGTGAATACCGTTCAAACAAACACCATAAAAATGTCTTGTCTCACCTAAAGGAGTTTGATTAGTCCATACATTACCCCAATCAATTGAAGTATAAATAGTTCCGTTATCACCGCATACTGTAATTGTTCTATGAATATTATCCGGCGGGTCGGTTTTTATCATATCGATTGAACGCAAGTGTTGTGAAGTAAATGATGGTTTCACCGTCCAATCAATACCATAATTGGATGAAAACATAATTCTGCCGTTATTGCCGCAGATATAGGCAATATCTTTAGAAGCAAAGACAACATCGTTCAGGTAATCGTAGATACCTGCATTTCGTGGTTCGTAATTTGTGGTCCAGCTAACACCATGATTTGTTGAGTACCATAAATAACCGTCGGTACCGGCAATGATACCTCTTAATTCATTAGTTGAGGCTACATAGACATAATCTATGGAAT
>JBHELA010000326.1:0-15344 GCA_041859005.1 Ignavibacteria bacterium | reverse complement strand
GTTATAATTAAGACGATAGATGCGGGAGTTACATGGACTGTGATAAGAGAATATGATACACCTCTACATACTTTCAGGGGAATAGGAGTCAGTCAGGCATATGATTATAACTTTGTAACTTTTGTAGGGTATGCAGGAACGTATTTTGAGACACATGATGCGGGAGCAACCTTCAAGCAAAGAACGGATGTAACACCGTGGACAATGCACTCCATCGATTTTGTGTATGTTGCTGCCACTAACAATTTAAACGGAATAATTGCGGGCACGGATGGTTACGTCTGGAATACGACAAATCACGGTGTGAACTGGGTTGTAAGACCTGAGTTAAGAAATTCGGGTGTTTATGATTATTTGAATGATGTTGTTTTTGCTTCAAAGGATATTGCATTTATTTGCGGAAATAACGGACGAATAGTATGGACAACAAATCATGGCGTCACATGGATAGTTAAACCGTCTTTCACTTCACAGCATTTGCGTTCAATTGATATGATAAAAACAGGTCCGCCTGCTTATGACCACAGAACGGTAACTGTTTGCGGAGATAACGGTACAATATATACTTCACTGGACTGGTGCAATACATGGACGAACAACTCGCCTGCCGGAGAGACGAGACATTTCTACGGAGTTTGTCTTAACGGAGAACACAGAGGCACAGTGGTAGGAGAAATAGGTACGGGAGTTGGAAATGCAGGGATGATGTATAATACACTCAGTAATGGAATAGTAGGAGTAAATCAAATAGGAAGTACGGTTCCGACGGAGTTCAAACTGAATCAGAATTATCCGAATCCATTTAATCCGATGACAAAGATAAGCTTCTCACTGGCGAAATCAGGACCTGTAATGCTGACTGTTTTTGATATGACAGGAAAGGAAGTTACGAGGTTAGTTAATACTGTATTATCCGCGGGTAATTTTGAATATTCATTCGACGGCTCCAAGCATGCAAGCGGGATATATTTTTACAGGATAGTAACGAATGATTTTGTTGAGACGAAGAAGATGACGTTGATAAAATAGTTGTTAGTTTTTAGTTGTTAGTTGTTAGTTGTTAGTTGTTAGCCCCCAATTCCAGGTGTGGAATTAAGGAAGTAAGAAACTTAGAAATATAATAGAACGCTGATTTACACGGATTTTACGAATTTTCACGGATTTAATTATATTGATAAAACATAAATTTAGTTAAGTTACTTAGAAGTTGATAATAAAAAAACCGAATAATTGCTTATTCGGTTTTCATGTGAGGATGGGAGGAATCGAACCTTCGACACAACCTTAAAAGGGTAGTTGCTCGCCAGAACTACATCCCCTATTTGTTGATAGTTAATAGTTAATAGTTGATAGTTTTTAGTTGTTAGTTGTAGTGTGCAAATGATATATTTTGCTTTTAAAGGAATAAAAAAGCCGATGTAATTTAATACATCGGCTTTATCGTGAGGATGGAGGGAATCGAACCTTCGACCCAACCTTAAAAGGGTAGTTGCTCGCCTGAACTACATCCCCTATTAGTTGATCCGCCCAACAAGACGGCGGACGCAAAGAGCGCGTAGTTGATAGTTGATAGTTTATAATAAAAAAACCGAATAATTGCTTATTCGGTTTCCTTGTGAGGATGGAGGGAATCGAACCTTCGACCCACTGCTTAAAAGGCAGTTGCTCTACCCCTGAGCTACATCCCCTAACCAAAACTTTTTTCTAACCTTCGACCCAACCTTAAAAGACATTGCTCGCCTGAGCTACATCCCCTGTTTTATTTTAGAACTCCGGCGACTTTTAATCTGATCTGGGCTCTTTGCAGAGAGTATTTTGCACGTTCCCTGTCAATATCTTTGCCGCCTTCTTTTAATCTTTCGTTTGCCCTGTCCATTGCTTTACGGGCTCTTTCTATATCAATATCATCTTTTGCTTCTGCTGCATCAGCGAGTACGACTACCTTATTCTTCTTTACTTCTGCAACACCGCCGCGGGTAGAAAAGTTTATCTTCTCGCCCTTTTCATCTTCTACTGTTATAACGCCTGCTTCAAACATGGCAATCATAGCCGCGTGCATATTTAAAACCTGAAATCTTCCGTCAACTCCAGGAACAGTTAAAACTTTCCCCGTACCTCTGAAAACCAATTTCTCGGGACTTACAATTTCAATATCAAGAAGTTTGTCCAAATTCTTATATATTAAAATTAATCCCTTAGTTTCTTAGCTTTTTCAACTGCATCTTCGATTGTTCCGACGAGCATAAATGCCTGCTCGGGCAAATCGTCATAATCACCATTCAATATACCTTTAAATCCTTTAATCGTATCTTCAAGTTTTACGTATCTACCCTGCAAGCCTGTAAACTGCTCTGCAACAGCGAAAGGCTGTGAAAGGAATCTTTGAATTCTTCTTGCTCTTGCCACAACGATTTTATCATCGTCTGAAAGTTCATCGATACCGAGAATATTAATGATATCCTGAAGGTCCTGATAGTTCTGAAGAATTTTCTTTACACCCTGAGCAACATTGTAATGTTCATCACCAACGATTAACGGGTCAAGAATTCTTGAAGTTGATGTTAAAGGATCAACCGCAGGATAAATACCGAGCTCAGTAATCTTTCTTGACAACTCTGTAGTAGCGTCAAGGTGAGCGAACGTTGTAGCAGGTGCCGGGTCTGTATAGTCGTCAGCAGGAACGTAAACTGCCTGAATAGAAGTAATAGAACCCTTCATTGTTGAGGTAATTCTTTCCTGAAGCTGACCCATCTCCGTAGCGAGAGTCGGCTGATAACCTACTGCCGAAGGCATACGACCAAGCAGAGCTGAAACTTCGGAACCTGCCTGTGTAAATCTGAATATATTATCAATAAATAAAAGTACGTCTTTTCCCAGTTCATCCCTGAAGTATTCGGCAATAGTGAGACCTGTTAAACCGATTCTTTGTCTTGCACCCGGGGGCTCATTCATCTGACCAAAAACAAGAGCGGTATTTTTAATAACGCCAGACTCTGTCATTTCAAGATACAAGTCGTTTCCTTCTCTTGTTCTTTCACCAACACCAGCAAATACGGAATAACCTCCGTGCTGTTTTGCAATGTTATGAATTAATTCCTGTATAATAACCGTTTTACCAACACCAGCACCACCGAAAAGACCAGTCTTACCACCTTTTGTATAAGGTTCAATCAAATCGATAACCTTAATACCTGTTTCAAACATTTCTCTTTTAGTAGAAAGTTCTGTCATTTTAGGAGGATCACGGTGAATAGGATATTTCAATTTAGTTTGCAGCGGTTCTTTTCCGTCGATTGTATCTCCGATAACATTTATTAACCTGCCGAGGACTTCCAGTCCGACAGGAATCATGATAGGTTCACCGGTATCAACAACATCCATACCTCGTACTAAACCGTCAGTGGAATCCATAGCAACAGTTCTAACTCTGTTTTCACCAAGATGCTGCTGCACTTCTGTAACCAAGACTTCTTCAACGCCTTCGAGATTAATCCTGTTAATTCTTAAAGCATTATTAATTTCAGGAAGCTTGCCTTCGCTGAAGTCCACGTCAATAACCGGACCAATAACTTGAACAATTTTACCAATATTAGCGCCGCTTTCAGGCATAGTATAAATTATAGTTTTAAGTGTTTTTACAAGAATTGTAAATATAGGAAAATTATAAATTACTTTCAAATTAAAAACAAATACGAATCTCAGAAAAATCGGACATACATTTTAAAGCAATCTGATAAGAATAACACTTCGTTGTTTTATGTTTCTAAATGCGATATAATTTAGTAATTTTGTTAATAATTATATTAAATAATACTCTTATGAACAAATTACTGCCTCTTTTCCTGTTAATTGCTTTTACAATCACAAGCAATTCTTACTCACAGAATTTACAAAGCTATTCCTCACAGAAAGATAAAGTTGAATACAGCTTAAAGACAAACGGCGAATTATATTTCAGGTTTAACTCCAACTCGAAGGATAAAATAAACGAAATTGGGAAACACCTTTCGATAGATAATATCAAGAATCGTGTATTTTATTTTGAAGTGCATGCATACGCGAATGCAGAGGAAATGGAGTACTTTTCAAAATTGAATATTGATTTTGAATTGCTTAAACATCCCGGCGATGCCGAGAATATAGTTACTTCCGACAACATAGAACAAATTGCAGCATGGGATGTTTATCCGACATATTCAGCATATTTAACGATGATGAGCAATTTTGCATCAGCATATCCCAATCTTTGCAGAATACATAATGCAGGAGCGACAGTTCAAGGAAGACAGATATTATTTGCAGTTATAAGCGACAGTGTTAATTTCAGAAAACCTAAGCCGAGGTTTATGTACTCATCTTCAATGCACGGTGATGAAGCCACGGGTTATGTATTGATGCTGAGATTAATAGATACACTTTTAAGCGGCAATGGCAACAGTGCACTTATTACCAATCTTGTAAAGAATTGCGAGATATGGATTAATCCTCTTGCAAATCCAGATGGGACATATCACGGAGGCGACAATACAGTAACAGGTGCATGGAGATACAACGCAAACTCAAAAGATATAAACAGAAATTTCCCGGATCCTTCAGGGATTCCCAATCCAACAGGTGCATGGCAGCCGGAAACGATTGTCATGATGAATCTGATGAGACAGTTTAATTTCACACTTTCCATGAACTTTCACGGAGGAGCCGAAGTATTTAATTATCCATGGGATTACAAAGCTGCTCTACATCCAGATGATGCATGGTCAATAAATCTTGGCAGACGATATGTAGATACAGTTCACAAGTATTCTCCTTCAACATATTTGGATGATCTTCTTGGATACCCAAACATTCCGGGTGTTGTAAACGGGTATGCCTGGTACATCGTTACAGGAGGCAGACAGGATTACATGACATATTTTAACGGTGGTCGTGAAGTAACTTTAGAAATTTCAAATACCAAAATGGTTGCTCAGGCACAATTACCGACTTACTGGAATTATAATTTCAGGTCTTTCCTTTATTATATAAAAGAGTCTTTGAACGGAGTTCGAGGTATAGTAACAGATTCTCTAACAGGTGTTCCTATTAAAGCAAAAATTTACACGGTTGGACAGAATGATTCGACATGGATTTATTCCGATTCTGTTTGCGGAGACTATCACAGGATGCTTGCTCCGGGTACATATTCATTGAGATTTACAGCACCGAATTATTATTCAAAAACAATTTCGGGAATACAGGTTTTCATGGATTCTGCAGTAACTTACAACGTACCGCTAAAATCAACCATAACGGGAACCGGCAGCAATGAAGTTACAATTAACAACTTTGAGCTTTATCAGAATTATCCAAATCCATTCAACCCGGAAACAAATATTAGTTTCGATCTAAAAGAGTCATCAAATGTTGTGTTAAAGATATTTGATGTTTCAGGCAAAGAGGTTTCAGTACTTACCAACAAATTATATACTGCAGGAAATCATACGATAAATTGGAATGCATCGGAGTTTCCAAGCGGTGTGTATTTCTACAAGATACAAGCAGGAAATTACAGCAGTGTTAAGAAAATGCTGCTGGTTAAATAAATTTTGATTTCGACATAAACAAACGGGGCTATACAGCCCCGTTTTTATTATATACAAATTAACGATTAATTATTATTCCACAGTTACACTTTTTGCCAGATTCCTTGGCTGGTCAACATTACAGCCTCTTGCAGCAGCTATATAATAAGATAAGAACTGAAGTGGTATAACATTAAGGATAGGTGCGAAAAGTGCGAGAGTTTTGGGTACTCTTAAAACGTAATCGGCATAAGAGTTAATATTTTCGTCACCATCGCTTGCAAGAGCGATTATCCTTCCTTTACGGGCTTTTACTTCTTCTATATTTGAAATAATTTTGTCATAAGTTCTATCCTGTGGAGCTATAAAAACAACGGGCATATTCTCATCAATCAATGCAATTGGTCCATGCTTCATTTCGGCTGCAGGATAACCTTCAGAATGAATGTATGAAATTTCTTTTAACTTCAAAGCTCCTTCTAAAGCAACAGGGAAATTGTATCCCCTGCCGAGGTATAGAAAATTATCCGAATTCTTGAAAACTTCGGCAACTTTTTTAAACTCATCTTTCAGAGCAATCATCTGGCTGATTTTATCCGGTACTTGCTTAAGCTCTGCAGCTATTTCGATTAGAGATTCAGGTGAAAGAGTATTCCTTGCTTCGGAAAGCATCATGGTAATAAGTGCGAGAGACATAACCTGACATGTAAAAGCTTTTGTTGATGCGACTCCTATTTCCGGACCGGCATGAATATAAGTACCGGCATCAACTTCTCTTGCTATCGTGCTTCCAATAACGTTTACGATTCCGATAGTTGTTGCTCCGAATTTTTTGGCTTCCCTTAAAGCTGCAAGTGTGTCGGCAGTTTCACCGCTTTGACTAATAGCAATAATAATATCGTCTTTATTTATAATTGGTCTTCTGTACCTGAATTCCGAAGCATACTCAACTTCGACGGGTATTCTGCAGAACTGTTCAATCATGTATTCACCTACAAGTGCCGCATGCCACGCCGTTCCGCAAGCTGTAATAATAAAACGTTTAGCATTCAGCATCTTTTCGAATACTGAATCCAAACCGCCAAGCTTTGCAACACCTGTTTCGAAATTTATTCTTCCTCTGTATGTGTTTTGAATAGTATCAGGCTGTTCGCAAATCTCCTTTAGCATGTAATGGTCGTATCCGCCTTTTTCAATCTCGTCAACCAAGAAATCTATTTCGTGTGTTTCCCTGATAATTTTAACATCGTGGATGGTTTTCATATTGAATCCTTGTTTGGTAATAACCGCCATATCACCATCTTCAAGATAGACTACATTTTTCGAGTAATTGATAACTGCTGATGCGTCAGATGAAACGATAGTTTCTTCTTTTCCAACTCCGAGCAAGAGCGGGCTGCCGTTTCGCGCAACGACAATTTTATCAGGCTCTTTAGCACAGAGGCAAGCTAAACCGTAGGTTCCTTCAACATCGTTCAAGGCCAAGCGAACTGACTCTTCAAAGTTATTAGTCTGCCTGAAATAATAATTTATCAGGTTCGCAAGAATTTCTGTATCAGTATCAGAGGAAAATACGAAACCTTCAGCAGCAAGCTTAGTCTTAAGTATCTTATAATTCTCAATAATTCCATTATGAACGATGACAATATTTTCATCCATATCAAAATGAGGATGAGCATTAACATCGTTCGGTACTCCGTGAGTTGCCCACCTTGTATGACCAATACCGATTGCACCCTGGAACAAATCCTTATCGATAGCATCGTACATATCACCAACTCTGCCGGCTTTCTTGAAATTCAGAATCTGATTGTCGTCATTGATAATCGACACTCCAGCGGAGTCGTACCCCCTGTATTCAAGTCTTTTAAGACCTTCAATAATTATAGGCAGAGAGTTTTTCTTGCCTATATAACCCACTATTCCACACATATTTAGATAGTTTTAGCTTTATTTTTTATAAAATAGCAATAAAATAATTATCAATCAATTTATTCCTAATGACTAAATTATACGTTATTCTCGATTAACTTTTTGATTAATTCGTCAACTTTAACGCTGTCAGCCTCAGCATTGAAATTAAGAATAAGTCTATGCCTTAAAACCGAATCTGATACTGACTTCACATCTTCTCTGGAGGGAGTATATCTTCCCTCAATTGCAGCAAGTGCTTTAGCTCCGAGGATTAAATACTGAGAAGCTCTCGGACCTGCACCCCAACGAATATAGTCTTTAACAAATTTCGGAGATGATACAGATTCAGGTCTTGTTTTATTAACAACTTCAACAGCATACTTCATCAATTCATCGGATACAGGAACCTTTCTTACGAGATCCTGAAAATCTAAAATTTCTTCGTGATGAAAAACAGGTTTTACGTTATACTGACTAATGCCCGTTGTTCTTTTAACAATTTCTATCTCATCATTTACAGAAGGATAACCAAGCCAGACGTTATACATGAACCTGTCAAGCTGTGCTTCGGGTAGAGGATAAGTCCCTTCCTGTTCAATCGGATTCTGAGTAGCAAGAACAAAGAACGGCTCTTCAAGTGAATAAGAGACTCCTCCTGCTGTTACTTTATGTTCCTGCATTGCCTCAAGCAAAGCTGATTGAGTTTTTGGCGGTGTTCTGTTGATTTCGTCCGCAAGAATCATGTTTGCAAAAACAGGTCCCTTTAAGAATTTAAATCTCTTGCTGCCCGCACCATCTTCATCAAGAATTTCTGTACCGACAATATCCGATGGCATAAGGTCGGGAGTAAACTGAATCCTGCTGAATTTAAGGTCAAGGGCTTCTGAAAAAGTCTTAACGATAAGCGTCTTCGCAAGTCCGGGAACACCAATAAGCAGGCAATGTCCTTTAGAAAGTATTGTTATAATAATATCCTGCAGAACTTTCTTTTGACCTACTATAATCTTTTCAACTTCAGAATTTAGAAGTTTATATTTCCTGTTTAGTTCTTCAATCTTTTCAGCATCTGATATGCTATTATTCATTATATTTACTTTATTTTATTTATTACTTCTAAGCTTCCAAATTTACTGCACTGCTTTTCGAGCTTCTTGATATCACCGACAGCAACAAATTTCAGCTTTTCAGGGTGCAGGTATTTTATGGCTGTTTCTCTTACTTGCTCTTTAGTTATATTATTAACTTTACTAAGGTAAGTATCGAAATAATCCTTATTAAATCCGTACAACTCCATATTCATAAGTTTACCCGAAACGGCATTTGCTGTTTCAAGCTGTAAGGGATAATTACCCGAAATGTAATTCTTAGCATTTTCCATCTCTTCATCACTAACAAAATTTTCTCTAATATCATTTAATTCTTTAAGTATTTCTTCTACTGCAAAGTCTGTTTTATCTGTATTTATTTCAGTTTCAATCGTGAAATCTCCCGAATACATTTTCGTATTAAAGGACGTCCTTGCACCATAGGTTAAACCGTTCATTTCTCTTAAGTTTCTATTAATCCGTGAAACAAATGAACCTCCCAGCAAAGTATTTAGGAATATTACATTAATATAATCTTCATTGTTTCGTTTTATACCCGAATGCCCTAAATACAGGCTTGTTTGCGAGGCATCCTCCTTCTCTTTTAAATAAACTACTCCTTTCCCGTTATCCGCTTCTTTGAATTCATAATTATTAAAATTAATTTCTTTTGATATATTTGCAAATCTTTGTTCCAGCGTTTGGAGTATATTTCCTTCATCAAAATCGCCGACAACAGCAATTATAATATTTTCCGAATTGTAATATTTTTTAGAGAAAGTTTTTAAATCACGGACATTGATTCTTTTCAATGATTCCACGTATCCGTCAGGGTCATATTGATATGGTGTATCCTTGTAATGAATGAATTTAAATATTCTTTCGGCCAGATACGAGCCTTCATCCTGCATAGAGATAAGCGAATTTATGATTTGCTCTTTTTTACTTTCAAGTTCATCTTCCGGATACGTTGAATTTAATATCATATCCGAAATAAGATTCAGTATGGTACTTGAATTATCCTTGTATGAAGTAAGAGATAAAAATGCGCCATCATACCCAAAACCTGAAGCGAAAAGAGAACCTGTTAAATCAATATTCTCGGCAATTTGCAAAGCATCGGCGTTCGTTGTTCCTTTCGACAACAGTTCACCTGTTAGTGTAGCCGTGCCGGATTTATAACCATTTATGAAAAAATCGTTGTACGAGCCTGCTTTAATCAGAATTCTAACCGTTGTTACGGGGTATCTATTATCGTTTACGAGATAAACAGTGATTCCTGATGACAATTTGGTTTTCGTGAAATCAGGGAAACGTATATCACGTGAAGGCTTAACAGCAGGTATTTTTGTCCTGTCTATCATGGTTTCACCTTCTTCCCCGGAACATAATTCAGCACAACTCTTTTGTTTTTATCCAGATATTCTTCGGCATACTTTTTAATATCATGATTACTGATGTTTTCAAATATCTTTATTTCTTTGTTTATCATTTCGCAATCGTTAAAAAAGAGTTTATAGAAAGCAAGATAATTTGATAAATTCATCGACTGCTGTATCTTCAGATAATAAGATGTCAGTACTTTATTTACAGACTTCCTGATTTCAAAATCCGTCAGACCTCTTTTCTTAAGATTTGAAATTATATCATCCATTGTATTCGAAACCTGCGAAATTCTAACGCCTTTATTCAGAAAACTATTAAAGCTGAAAATACTCTCAAATTCCATTCCCTGATTGGATAGGTATGATTCAGTTGTTAAATCAGTTCTAACAAGCGACCTGTAAACATTTGAACTTTCTCCCGAAGAAAGACCGACGCACATAAGCCTGAATGCATAGAATTCTTTAGTGCCTAATGCGGGTGTTTTGTACATAACAAACCTGGCGGGAAGAGTGATATTATCTTCAATTTCATCTTCGATTTCATTTTCAATAATATCCTCGGAATATTTCCTTTGGGGCTTAGATGAAGAAGTTTCTATGCTTCCGTAGTATTTTTCAGCAAGATTATAAGTATCATCATAATCGATATCCCCTACTACTGTTAACACCATGTTTACAGGGTTGTAAAATCTGTTATAGTAGTCTTCTATATCCTTCAAATTAAAGCTCTTAATATGCTTTTCATCACCTATTATCTCCCATCTGTATCCGCTCTTCTTAAAAAGGCGTTTTGCACTTTCATATTCGAGAGAACCAAAAGGTGAATTATCATGAGTCTGCATTTTCTCTTCAATCACAACCTTTTTCTGGACTTCCAGTCCCTCTTCAGTAACAGGAAACCTTGCATACCTGTCGGAATCGAGCCACATTCCAAGTTCTAATCTTGAAGATGGAATTGACAGATAATAGCTCGTATAGTCCTGAGACGTAAAGGCATTACTTTCCCCTCCGTTTGCATGAAGTATTTCATCAAACTTCCCGCCCGGAATATTCTCGGAACCTGAGAACATAAGATGCTCAAGAAGATGAGAAATGCCCGTTTTATCAGGTTCTTCATCCTTTGATCCGACATGGAAACATGAATTTATAATTACGTTAGGTATTTCAGATTTCCTGCTCATAACAAGCCTAAGCCCGTTGCTAAAAACCGCCTCTTTGTAAACAATCATAGTTTATCTGAACTTATTACAATCAATTATTATTATATATTTTGAATATGAATATTTTATAAAAATGCTTAAATTACTTCATAAAAGAAACAGAAACAGTATTTATAATTAAGCTAACTTAAAAACGCATATAGATATATTTTTTACAGTTTATAAATCAATTACATTAAGAATAATATGAAATTCAAAAAGGCAGTATATGCGTTTATAGCCCTTGCAGTTTTATTTACTATTGCTCTGCCGGATGCCTATTCCCAGTTTGGCAAAAACAAAGTTCAATATAAGGTTTTTGACTGGAAATTTATACAATCAAAACACTTTGACGTTTATTTTTCTCAGGGAGGATATGACTTAGCGGTTTACACATCATTTGTAGCAGAATCGTCGCTTGCTTCACTCACTAAAAATCTCGAACATAATATCTCAAACAGAATCCCTTTAGTTGTTTTTAATTCTCACAATGAATTTCAGCAGAATAATGTTATAGATGAATTTCTGCCTGAGGGTGTCGGCGGAGTAACAGAGTTATTTAAAAACAGAATTCTTGTCCCCTTTGAAGGGAATTACGAACAATACAGACACGTTATACATCACGAACTCTTTCATGCTTTCATGAATGACATGTATTACGGAGGCTCAATACAGAACGTCATTTCAAAGAATATAACTTTGAACGTTCCGCTCTGGTTCAGCGAGGGTATGGCTGAATATCAAAGCCTTAATGGTCTTGATAAAGAAACCGACATGTTCATAAGAGACGCTGTTTTGAACAATTACCTTCCTCCGATTGAGTACAACGACGGATATCTTGCTTACAGAGGCGGACAGAGTTTTCTTTCATTCATTGCCGATACTTACGGCGATTACAAAATGGGTGAATTAATGAGTAGTATAAAAAGCCTGAACGATGTTGACATGGCTTTCAGGGAGACGTTTAAATTAAGCATTGAACAGTTATCGGAGAAATGGCTGAGGGAACTCAAAAAAACTCACTGGCCTGAAATTGCTAAAAGAGAAGACGTAAAGGATTTCGCAAAGATGCTGACGAACCATGAGAAAGACGGCGGCTTTTATAACATCGCACCAACTATTTCCCCTCGCGGCGATAAGTTTGCATTTATTTCGAACAGAGATGACTTCTTTTCTCTTTTTTTAGCAGATGTTAACAGCGGTCAAATACTTGATAAAATTCTGCAAGGTAACAATACGAATAATTTCGAAGAGCTTCAGGTTCTTACTCCGGGTTTATCCTGGTCACCCGACGGCAAAGAGCTTGCGATAAGCGTAAAAGCAGGAGACAAGGATGCAATCTTCCTAATTAATGCTGAAGAGGGTGATGAAAGGCGGCTTCCCGTAGAACTTAACTCAATATCCTACGTTGAATGGTCACCATTCAAAAACATCATTGCTTTTGTCGGCACAAACACAAAACAATCGGATTTATATACTTATGATATTAAGAATAATAAATTAACAAATCTTACAAACGATATTTTTTCTGACATAGGACCCAGCTGGTCGCCTGACGGTAAATACATTTATTTTAGTTCTGACAGGGATAATTATTTAAACAGAGAAAGCATTCCTGCAAATTTTGAGATGTGGAATCATGACGTTGACCGGAAAGATGTTTATAGAATTGAGGTTTCAAGCGGTACTATAGAAAGAATATCTAACTCTAAAGATACAAAGAACGGCTCGGTTACCTTTAATGAGAAAGGCGATAAGGTACTGTATGTATCGGACAGAAATGGTATATCGAACATATACATGGGACAGTTTGATACATCCGGTAATTACACAGAAAGACCTATTACAAACTCAATCAGCCCGATAGACCAGCTCTCGCTTTCAAAAGATGCAAAGAAACTATTATTCGTATCGTTGAATCAGGGTGGTTATGATATCTATTCGATGGATAATCCCTTCGATAAAAAACTTGATGTTGACACATTACCCCCAACTCAGTATGTGCTGAAAAAATTAGACGCAGGAAAAAACCTTGCACTTGACCTGAAGGTTGATAGTCTTTTGAAAGACACATCGTTTACTAAAGTAGATTCTTTAGATTCTAACTCCGCTTATGCTAATTCGCTTCTAAGCGACAGTACTAAAATAAACGAAAATCAAATTAAAGATTCTCTTTCGAATAACGTAAAAACAGATTCCAGCAGTTTATACGGCAGCAATATTAAGCTAAAATTCAACACTAAAAAAGACAAGGAGGATTTATTTACTGATAAATTTGATTCCTTGTACACATCGAACAGCAATTTCAAGATAGATGATAACACAAATGATGACGGCTCTTTCAAAATAAAGAATTATAAGATTAAATTCACACCCGACTTAGTTTACGGAAATGCCATGTATTCTTCCTACTACGGTGTTCAGGGAGTAGCACAGATATCATTAAGCGACATGCTGGGAAATCACAGAATAACTTTTCTGACATCAATGGTTATCGACCTTAAGAACAGCGATTATGCCGCCGCCTATCAGTATTTAGCGAAAAGGGTTGATTATGGTATTGGACTTTATCACACGGCAAGGTTTGTGCTTTACCAAAACGCAAATTCACCTTACAGCGAGTTATACCGTTACAGAACGTACGGCGCAGATGTGAATATATCCTACCCTATTAATAAATTCAGAAGGTTAGATGCAGGTCTTTCACTAATGCGAATATCAAGGGAGAATCTCGATAATGGCAATGAACCGATGAATTACAAATATCTGATAGTCCCTTCTGTAAGCATGGTATTTGATAATACTTTGTTCGGTTACATTTATCCTGAAAGAGGCGAGAAATACATCGTAACAGCACTCGCATCACCTTACCTCGGTAGCGAAAGCTCTGAGTTTTATTCAGTGATGGGTGATTTCAGAAAGTATTTTAAGCTTGGTGATAATTATACTTTTGCCATGAGGTTTAACGGAGGAGCAAGCTTTGGATTAAATCCGCAGAAGTTTTATCTTGGAGGAATCGATAACTGGATAAACTGGCAGTTTGAAAATAGTGTTATTCCTTTTGGTGAAAGCATTGATAATTATGCGTTTGCCACCTTGGTAACTCCTTTGAGGGGATTTAATTTTAATGCACAATCAGGTTCGAAATTTGCTCTTGCAAATATTGAACTTAGATTTCCAATCTTCAAATATCTTATTCTCGGAGCTTTGCCGCTCGGATTCCAAAACATAATGGGAGCATTCTTTCTTGATGCAGGATCTGCCTGGAATGACACAAGGAAACTTCAGTTTGTAAGTTCGAGCCCCTCCGGAAGAGCTAAAACCAAAGATCTGTTAATTGCACCGGGATTCGGTGCAAGAATTGTATTTCTGGGGTTTCCTGTCAGGTTTGATGTAGCATGGAGATATGACCTTCAAAAGTTCTCCGAACCTTTGTACATGTTCTCGCTTGGACTGGATTATTAACCTTTAGTAATTTGTATAAACAAAAAGGGACTGTTATTTCTAACAGCCCCTTTATTGTTTGGTTAAATCTTAAACTTAGTTAATTTCCCAGTAGGATTTCCCTTTGAGAAGTGTATTAATATCACCCTCTCCGAATTTCTTCCTGGCTTCAGCTATCTGTGCTGTCATGTCATCTTCAAATGTTGTATAATTTATATCGAGAAATACGCCTACAGGAAGCGGCATTGCAGGATTATCTGAGAACTGACTTATAATGTATGCAAGTTCTTTTGACTTTTCATTATAAATGAGCGCGTCATTAATGCTGTGTTTACCGTCATTCAGGTCAATAAGTACGGGCGTAAAGCCATCGAGCTTAATCGCCTTATCCATTTGTTTACCGAATACCATTGGTTTATCATGTTCAAGGTAAACAACCCTGTCTCCCCTGTGTTCTTTTAAAGTGAAATTATCAAAAGCACCGTCATTAAATATAACACAGTTCTGAAGTATTTCTATGAAAGATGTTCCTTTATGCAAGTGTGCTCTCTGAATAAGCGACTGAAGATGTTTCGAGTCAACATCCATTGCTCGCGCAATAAATGTACCTTCTACGCCGATAGCCATTGCAATAGGGTTAACGGGATATTCAACATTACCCATAGGTGTTGACTTCGTTACTTTGCCATGCTCAGATGTAGGTGAATTCTGTCCTTTTGTCAATCCGTAAATTCTATTATTAAACAGTAAAACATT
>JBHELA010000150.1:0-6466 GCA_041859005.1 Ignavibacteria bacterium | reverse complement strand
CGGAATAGCCGGACTTAAAAAGTCTATTGAAATACTTAAAGAATCGATGCACTCTGATATAATTCATTACGGGAATATGAAGAATTTATTCCTGAAAGAGCTTGAAAATAATTTCAAAGATATGTACAGGATAAACGGAAGTAAAAATAATTCTCTCAATAACATTGTAAACGTTTCATTCCTGCCTGATAAGATTGATGTCCCTTCCGGAATACTACCGATTATGCTGGACCTGAAGGAAGTTTCGGTATCGGGTGGTTCTGCTTGCTCATCTGGCTCCGTAAAACCTTCAGGAGTACTTCTTGAGCTTGGTGTTAACGAAAAAACAGCACTCTCGTCAATAAGGGTTTCGTTCGGAAGATACAACATTGAAGAGGATGTTCATACTCTGGTAAAGGCTTTAAAGGAAATACTTATAAAATAAGTTTCAGGTTTTTTGCGTTACGTTCCTTTTCTTCTTAGCAGGAAAAATTGTTATTATGATTCCTATCAGTACATAAAGCAAACCTAACGGAAAAATCGCAACGCCTTTTGTGAAAATTATAATCAAAACTCCTGCAACTAAAAATATGAATTGCATAGGGCTTGATTTTACGGCTCTCCAGCTGAATGAAGAAGGCATTGCGGGGAATCTCAGATTGCTAACCATTAGCAGCGACACCGAAATCGTCAGAACGAATATAAAAATTTCGCTGAATTCTTTCGAGAATATCTTATCGTGGAAAAATATTACATAAGAGCAAAGTATCAGTGCTGACATCGGAGTAGGTATCCCGTAAAATACATCCTTGCTGAAACCTGTTAGGCTTATGTTAAACCTTGCGAGCCTGATTGCTGAAAATGCAAGAACAAGCGATGCAACAAGTATTCCGGAAGCATTATAATCAATAAAGAAAAACCGGTAAAGTAAAAAAGCGGGTGCAAACCCAAACGAAACAACATCAGAAAGCGAATCCAGTTCAACACCAAAATCAGACGCAGAATCAAGAATCCTTGCAACGAGTCCGTCAAACACGTCAAACACAGCCGCATACACAATAAAAAGCACAGCAGTTTTAAATTCATTGTTTGAAGCGTTTATAACAGATGCAAAGCCGCAGAATGCATTAAGAATCGTAAACAGACTTGGTATGAATTTTTTTGATACAATCATTTAAGGTCAGCTAATATTGTAACTCCTGCGGTAACTTTATCGCCCAACTTAACTTTTATTTCTGTATCAGCATTAAAGAGCAAATCAACTCTTGAACCGAACCTTATCATGCCGAATTTCTCTCCTGCCTTGACTTCCTTGCCAAGTTTTACGTCGCATACAATCCTTCTCGCAACGAATCCTGCAATCTGTTTGAAAATCAACTTCTTACCTTCATTGGTTTCTATACCAAGCTCGGTTCTTTCATTTTTGTCGGATGCTTTATGGTTAAAGGCAACTAAATATTCACCTTTAATATAATTGAAATATTTCAATATTCCGTTAACAGGATAGCAGTTAACGTGTACATTCAGCGGGGAAAGAAAAATGCTCAATTGTTTCAGATTTATGTCGCCGAAAAAATCCTTGTAATTATTATCAATATTCTCTATTAGAACAACCTTACCGTCAGCAGGGGATATAACCGAAGTATATTTAATATTTCGAGGCAGTTCTCTTACGGGGTCTCTGAAAAAGTAAAGCGTAAAAAGCAGGAGTATAAGCGATAAGCTGAATAATATTATCTTCGCTGCGGGATTGCTTATCCAGAATGCTATTATATCAACAGCAAGGGTGATGTAAACCACCTTCATCACAACATCTTTGCCGTAACTTGTAATTTTCATTCTCTTCTATTAATTCTTAATTCGGTTAAGTATTTCTTCGTATGCCTCTTCAACTTTACCAAGGTCAAACCTGAACCTGTCCTTGTCAAGTTTCTCATTTGTCTCTACGTCCCAAAATCTGCAAGTGTCGGGAGATATCTCATCCGCAAGAATAATATTATTATCTTTATCCCTTCCGAATTCAAGCTTGAAATCTACGACTCTTATATTTCTCTTCCTGAAAAAAGTTACAAGCAATTCATTGATAATCAGAGTCAGTGATTTAATGTATTCCATATCCTTTGCCGATGCAAGACCCAAAGCAGTTATATGATCAACTGTAAATAGAGGATCGCCTAGTGTATCGGATTTAAGGTAATATTCCACAATAGGATTCTGAAGAGCCGTTCCCTCTTTAAAACCAAACTTTTTTACAAGACTGCCGGCAGCTACATTTCTGCATACGACTTCAACTTTAATAATATCAACTTTCTTAACAATCATTTCATTGTCGGATATCTTTTCGATGAAATGTGTAGGTATTCCGTTCTCACCGAGATAGTTCATAAGTATAGTCGTAATTTCGGTATTTCTTATTCCCTTATTATGAATAGTATCTTTCTTTAGCCCGTTAAACGCAGTTGCATCGTCTTTAAACTCCTGAATTACTTCATCATTTTTACCTGCCACTGAATATATCCTTTTTGCTTTGCCTTCGTATAACAGAGTTTTTTCCAATTTCTTATAGATTTAATTTATTATTACATTCAAATTAAGAATTTTAAACTTAAAATTCTATTCTTACTAAATGTCTTCTGATTAAAAAGAAACCCGTGCTTATTAACTAAACACGGGTTTATATGCTAAAGCTTACAATTTAATTTATCCTATTACTTCAGGACTGTCATTCTTCGGTGTTTCGTCTGTTGCAGCTACATGTTCTACCGGAGTTGTATCGGTCACCGGAACCTGCACTACAGGAATATTCTGTTCATCACCAATAATATCTTCGATTCTGAAGTCAATCTGTTCTGTTTCGTAAGTCTTTGTTCTTTCCTGTATATCTTTTTGCGAGAATTTGCGGGGTATCTTGAACTTTGCAATATACTCATCAATTTCGCTCTGATCTTTATCCCTTAAGTACTCAACGACTGAAAGAACAATTTTCTTGTTTACTTTGTCAAATTCAATTACTCTGACTTTAAGTATTTCACCCGGTTTGAATAAGTCGCCGAAGTTTCTAACAGAGCTTGTCGAAAGCTGCGAAGCAGGAACGAATGAATCTACCTGGTCAGGTAGTTCAACTATAATTCCTTTTTCTATAGTCTTAAGTATTTTAGCTTCTGTATCAAGTCCAGGTTTATACTTGGTCTCAAGTGTATCCCATGGATTATCGAACAACTGTTTATGACCAAGAGAAATTTTCTGGTTTGCTACATCAATACCGAGTATTACAACTTCGATAGTCTCGCCCATTTTAACAAACTCATTTACGTCAAGTATCTTCTTTGTCCAAGAAAGGTCTGAAATATGAACAAGTCCGTCAACGCCTTCTTCAAGTTCAACAAAGATTCCAAAGTTAGTTATGTTGCAAACCTTGCCCTTTTGTTTTGTACCGACAGGAAACTTGTCAAGCAGGCTTTGCCATGGATTTGGCGTTAGTTGCTTCATTCCGAGCGAGAGCTTTCTGTTCTCGAAGTCGATGTTTAATATCTGTGCTTCAACAAGCTGACCCATAGTAACCATCTGGCTCGGGTTCGTAATATGCTGTGTCCATGACATTTCGCTGATATGTATAAGGCCTTCGATACCTTTTTGAATTTCGATAAACGCACCGTAGTCGGTTAAAGAAACAACCTTGCCGGATACTTTATCCCCAACCTTGAATTTTTCCTGAATGTTATCCCATGGATGTGATTGCAGTTGTTTCAATCCGAGATATACTCTTGATTTCTCTGCATCAAATTCGATTACGAATACATCTATTACATCGTCGAGTTTAACTACATCTGAAGGATGATTGATTCTTCCCCATGAAAGGTCTGTAATGTGTATCAATCCGTCAAGTCCGCCAAGGTCAACAAATACACCAAAGTCTGTTATAGCTTTCACAGTTGCTTTCAGTGTCATACCCTTCTTGATAGACTTAAGAAGTTCTTCACGCTGACCTGCCATTGATTCTTCAATCAGGACTTTGTGAGAAACAATAATATTTTCAATTTGGTTATTAATCTTTAGTACTTTAAAGTCCATTAATTTGCCTACGTATTCATCGTAATCTCTGATAGGCTTAGTATCGATTTGTGAACCGGGTAAAAATGCAGTTAATCCGCTTAGGTCAACAACAAATCCGCCCTTAATTCTTCTTAGACATTTACCGCGTACAACCGTCCCGTCTCTTTGTGCGATAACAATATTTTCCCACATCTTAATTGAATCGGCTTTCTTCTTCGAAAGAACAAGCTGACCCTCCTTATCTTCAATCTTCTCAAGGAAAATCTCAATCTCATTCCCGACCATCAATTCTTCCGGATGCGCAAATTCATTAATAGAAACCCTGCCGTCTGATTTTGACCCGATATCTATTAAAACATCTTCACCATGTATTGCTACGATTTTACCCTTTACGAGTTCATTTTCTTTAATGACATTAAAGGTTCTTTCGTAAAGTTTTAACATCGACTGGAATTCATCCTCGTTGTAGTCCGATGATATAAATCTTGTTACGATTTTTTCTTCCTTCTTTGAAGATTCTGCTGTTCCTGCAGATTTTGTTACTCCAACTTCTTCTCTCTTAAATTTATCTGACATATATTTTTGTTTCCCGGTTAATTTACTTTTCATCTTCAAGCCGGTATAAAAATGAAAGTTTTATGTTTATAATCCCTTCGGGTATCTATCCCTCAGGCTGGTTTAAAATCGTTTCCGGATTGGTAATTATTCTGTATAAATAATTTACCTGTTCCTCTACTATCATGTTTGTTGTGTCAACTTTGACGGCATCATGAGCTTTTTTCACTATTGCAGGTGCCTTCTTTATTTCTACATCGTCCCTTAGTTTTATTTCACGTGCAATCTTATCTTTTGAAAACTTTTGCCCGTTGTCTAAAAAATCCTGCTGTCTTCTCGCTATTCTGGCACTAATATCGCTTACAAGGTAAAACTTAAACTTTGCATTCGGAAAAACCTCAGCTCCTATATCCTTGCCCTCTACAACAAAGTTCGTTGTACCGTCGTCGAGAGCCTTAATTTTCTGGTTTAGTATCTGGCGGAGCTTTCCTATCTTGCTTATTCCGCTGACTTTATTCGTTATATCAATATCCTTTAACGATCCGGAAATATCCTCGCCGTTCAGGATTACCTTTTCATCTTCAATACTTATTTTTATATCCTGAGCTGCCCTGCAGATTGCAAGATAATCATTCGGTTTAATCTTGTTTTTGAGCACGAAATAAGTTACAGCTCTGTAAAAAACACCGCTGTCATAGTATTTATAACCGAGTTTTAAAGCCAGGAATTTTGCTGCCAGACTTTTCCCGGTTCCTGTCGGACCGTCAATCGATATAATCAAATTACCGTTATCCATAAAAACATAGAATCATTTTTTGCATAACAATAAATATCGTAAAAATTAGCTAATTATTCAAGTTATAAAGAATTTGTCATGGAATGCTCTTTTCTTATCTGTCCAATTCTCAATCGCCACATAAAATCCTAATATAACACTGATTTATACCAATAATGGCTTGTTATCACAGATTTCCTGCATCGTATTTCCTAATCTGCTAAGAATATTTCTGATTTGTCCCGTTAGGGACAGAATATTTATAGAGAAAAATATGAGAAAGCGATTTGTCCACTTAGGGGCAAAACATTTTTGAAATAATGGTTATTGTTCCGTACCTACGGCACGGTTTAATGTGTCATTCTTGTTCTATAAATATTTCGTGCCTATGGCACGTTTAATCTTTCCATAATATTTCTCCGCGCTCGAGTCGCAGAGAAGTTTATCCAGATTCTCTTTATCGGGACCGTTTCGTTGGGCGGACGTCCTCTGCAATAAATCTCTTGCTCTTAGCAATAAACAAATTCTCTTCTCTGTGTCCTCCGTTTTATCTCTGTGTTCTCTGTGAATATCTTTTAAATCTCTTGCTCTTATCAACAAAACATTCTTTTCTTAGTGATCTGAATGTACTTAGTGTTGAAAGTTCTTCTTTGTTTGTAGTTCTTGTTTTCTCTGCGCTCTCTGCGACCTTTGCGGTAAAATCTGTTTCAATGTTCTTATTTGCTTGTAGCCATAGGCTACGTCGTGATCTGCGTGTTCTTAGTGTTGAATCTTTTCTTTTGCTTTAAAGCAATAAACAAATTCTCTTCTCTGTGCCCTCTGGGTACTCTGCGGTAAAAAATCTCTTGCTCTTAGCAATAAACAAATTCTCTTCTCTGTGTCCTCCGTTTTATCTCTGTGTTCTCTGTGAATATCTTTTAAATCTCTTGCTCTTATCAACAAAACATTCTTTTCTTAGTGATCTGCGTGTGCTTAGTGTTGAAAGTTCTTCTTTGTTTGTAGTTCTTGTTTTCTCTGCGCTCTCTGCGACCTTTGCGGTAAAGAATTCTAAAATATTCTTGTTCTTCTATTCATCAGCGAACATCATAACTAAATCAGCCTTTT
>JBHELA010000277.1:0-2845 GCA_041859005.1 Ignavibacteria bacterium | reverse complement strand
AATGCAGCCTGTAGCAGGAAGCACATTACGAATTGCCGGTAACGGAACGGCATTTGAAACGAGTGTCGTAGATTTTTCAACTATTAACAATACAGTTGAATATAACGGAGCAGGACAAACAATCGTAAACCCAAATGGTATAGGCGGTAACAGCGGTTATTATAATCTGATTTTCAGCGGCAGTGGTATTAAAACAATGCCAACATCTGATATGACAATAAACGGTAATTTAACACTATCAGGTACAGCATCCGTAACATCAGCCTCATCAATAATCGTTAAAGGCGATTTAGTAATAAATGATGCTGCAACTTTTAACACTGGCACATCTTCACATAATGTGGGCGGTAACATAGAGAACTATTCAACATTCACGTCACAAAGCGGACAAACCATAACAATGAACGGAACTATTGCTCAATGGATTGGCGGAACGAATGCGTTAAATTTTTACAATCTGACAATTAACAATAGTACAGGTGTAACAATATATTCAAATGTAGGAGTAAATAATTCTTTAACTCTAACAAGCGGCAATCTCAATATCGGAGGAACAAAGGTAGATAAAATTGTAAATCATAATTCAGGAAGAAAAATTAGTAATGATAAGACAAGAAAAGACAGTAAAAAATCAACTGAAGTTCAGACAGATAATCCACTTGAAGAAGATTATAACCTGGTAATTCACGGTAACCTGAGTTTGTCCGGAGGCAATCAAATAGATGCCACATCATCAAATTCAACAGTAGAGTTTGCCGGAGCAAGCGCACAAACAATTTCTGCCGGAACCTTTGTAAATAATTCTATCAATGCATTAAAAATAAACAATGCTTCAGGCGTATCATTAGGTGGTGATTTATCTTTAGAAGGACTGCTTACATTAAGCAACGGTTTATTAAATACAGGTTCATACACATTAGCATTCGGAATAATGGCAGCAGACCCTGTAGAAACAAGTTCAAGCAGAATAGTTGGTACAGCAAGAATAGCCGGAGTACCAACTTCTACAGGTTCGTTTTCATTCTTAAGTTGTAAAATTGAAGCGGGCTCTGATGACCTTGGACATATTTCAGTTACTCGTAAAACAGGAACAGCAGGGATAGTAACTGTAAACGGAAGCACAAGCATTGCCTGCAACTGGGATATAACTTCTGACAATGCACCTTCAAACGGAAGAGCAGTAGAATACAGATGGCTGTCAGATTTAGATAATGTGAAAACATTTTCAAACACTAACAAAGCATTGAATTATTTTAGTACAGATGACGGAGAAACATGGTTATTGCTCGGCGACCCGGTTGATGTTTCGATATCAAACCCGAGAGTTATGAGCTTTTCAACTACACACTTCTCTAAATGGGTATCTACAGACCAGGACTCGCCTTTGCCCGTAACCCTTTCTACATTAAACTCAGTTGTAAACGGAAGAAACGTAAAACTTAACTGGACTACTGTTTCGGAAATTAACAACAAGGGTTTTGAAATTGAACGAAAGACACTTACAGGGGCTTGGTCAAAAGTTGGATTTGTACCCGGAAAAGGTACTGTTAATACTTCTACAAACTACTCTTTTGAAGACAGATTCCTTAATACAGCAAAATATTCATATCGCCTGAAGCAAATTGATTTCAACGGTAACTGCGAATACCATATTATGAATGGAATTGTTGATATTGGAGTACCGACTAAATATGACTTAAGCCAGAACTACCCAAATCCTTTCAACCCGGTAACAAAGATTAACTTTGAACTGCCTTATGACGGGAAAGTAAGCATGATAATATACGACATGACAGGAAGAGAAGTAAAAACACTTGTGAATGAAGTAAAATCCGCAGGTTACTATACTCAAATTTTTGATGGTTCGAGAATATCAAGCGGAACATACTTCTACAGAATTATTGCAAACGCAAACGGGAAAGATTATGTAGCTACTAAAAAAATGATTTTAATTAAGTAATTCTCGTTCAGACATCCATCTTTTTTGTAATATGAAAATAAAACCCTTGGGGATTATAAACTGGCATAGGAATAAAATATTATATTGAAAAACATATGGAATGTTTTGAGTTGATTTTTAACACAGTATTTCTGCGGTTAAAATATTTTTAGATTCTTGCTCTTAGCATCAATTCAATTATCTTCTCTGTGTGCTCCGTTCTTCGAGTCGAAGATCCGCCGTCTTTTTTGGCCGACGCCCTCTGTTGTAAAAATATTTGTGAGCTCTGAGCGCTCTGTGGTAAAATATCTTTTTTGTTCTGTGGTAAAAAATCTTGTCTCTGCCCTCAATCCTCAAACCTTAAAGCTCTTCCGTTTACTTCCTGTTTCTGATCATTCGGTACAAGATCCGATATCTCCTCAAAATACGTATCCGTCCACTCATACTTATTCTTCAGCTCATTAAATTTTATCGCTGCAATCAATACATAACATCTTTCAGATATAAAAGAAACGGTCAGGTAACCTTTATCATAAATAAATGAAGCCGTCTGAAAAGCTTCTGATTGCTCGTTTTCTATTCTTTCAACGCTTACTAAACTCCCCACTCCTTTATTTCTTACAATTGTATCAGCTCCGTATTCAAACCATCTGTCAGTTACTATAACACAGTACAAATCGTACGGCGGTTCAAGTTTCTTGCGCTTCGTTCTTTCTATCTTAAAATCAAAATGAATACTCTGTCCCTCAAAGCTGAGATTTTTTACAATTATCTTTTCTTCGCTCTTCGGCGTAAACCCAAAACCCGGCAGTAATCTCTCATAAGCAACATACGGAGTGTTTCTTATCATCAGTTTCGTATTACCGTTAAGTCCTTCTGCATCAACAGCCTCCCAGAACTTCTTAA
>JBHELA010000348.1:0-8153 GCA_041859005.1 Ignavibacteria bacterium | reverse complement strand
TTTAAAGCATAAAGATATTTCTGAGCTCTCTCTGCGTCCCTTGCGGGAAATTATTAAGTATTATATTTATTCTTATATAATCTCTGTGTGCTCCGTGATTATCTCTGTGCAACTCTGTGGTAAAATCTTTTCTTTGTTTGTCGAAGATTCGCCGCGGAGAATAGCTGTTGCTACGTCGTGATCTCCGTGAACCAATTTCAATAAAATCTTTTCTTCGCTTGTAGCTCTTGCTACGCCAATTTAATAATATATGTTAAGGGTATTACTTAAATACTTGTTTTATTTAGACTTTTAGAATAAATTAATGAGTTGGAACATAAAAATTCCCCAATATATTAAAATGAGTTTTATATTATGAATGATGACATCAGCTCGTTTACCAACACCAATGACAGCAGCTTAATTTCAAAAGCAGCAAACGGAATAAAAATATGGATGCTTTTATACGCTTTACTTATTTTTCTAATCATTATCTCCTCTTCTGCTTTTATTTACATTTTTATTAGCGACTACCAATTTCTGATTTACCTCAACATTCCTAATGTTTTAATGCTTTTTGTTACATTATTCTTTGCGTTAAAATACTCGATTTCTATAAAGGAATTCAGGTTAAACAATAATCCTGATTCCCTCGCTAAGGCATTTAAATCACAAAGGAATTATTTTATCTCATTAACATCTTTTATTTTTATTATTGCTGCGTTTATCTTAGTCTATTTATTATACCTGTTTTTATATGTCAAAGGAATGAAATAACTTATTTTATTAAAACTTTAATCACTTATGAAAAATTTAATTTGTTTAGTTTTAGCATTTGTATTAGTATCCTTTTCCTGCGGGATAGGGAAAAATACTGAAACCGCTTCAGTCAATAAAGAAAAGAAAACAGCGGTAAAAAAAGATTCCATAATTCAGGAAAAGAAAGATGAGGCAATCGGAGAGATTAAGAAATACAACACACCAACGAACAAGACTGTGTATGTTGATGTGCTTCCTGATGAAAAAGCGGAAATCGAGTTAAGTAAATTAAAGGATTGGATTGAAAAAGATGTAAACAACTATCTGGATTTAACTTATACCGGAATTAATAAAGGTGATTCTGAGTCGGAAGAGATATACCTTGAAAAATCGAAAGATGGGAAGATAGTTGCTAAGTATAAATTAGATCAAGGTGATATTAATTTGAGTGATGTTAGAATTGAAGGTAATAACTTCTTTGCCGTGTTAACAATAAATAAAGTGTCGGAGGAATTTAATGGTAAGTTTGTAATGTTTAAATCACCGGTTAAAGGAGAAAGTGATTATTTATACGGTCTCCTTATTAACAGAAAAGGCGTCTGGAAGTTCTTATTTCAGTATGTGTAATCTTTATAAATAGAACACAAAATTAAATATTATTTCCGCACTTACCGCAAAACTTTGCACCTTCTGCGATTGGTGCTCCGCATTTACCGCAGAACCGGGGCTTTGTTTCGTGTTTATTTTCTATTATAGATTTCTCAAATACAAGTTTATCAAGCAATGTTACAAATATGTTAGGAGTAACCATAGGAATATAATTTCTGTATATAATTTTATCGCTGCCTTCTTCAAATAAAAATGAGTGATTGGCTATTCCAGTAACTGTTATGAAAGCAGATGGATGTGTCTCAACAACGCCATCTTTAAGGTAAGATATTTGTATCCCTGCCGATTTATACCATAGTTCCAGAAATTCAGCTCCAAGTTCGCAAGCTTTCACATCAAGTAGTAAATAACCCTCGTTTGTATTTTTGTCTGCAACCGATAAAAGATATCCGTTATTAAACAATTCATCATACTTTTCAACATTGCCTTTTATTTCAAACTTTGTCGCTGAAGGTACCAAGTACATTAAGTTCGAAACAAGCCAGTTAATATCTAATTTTTCTATAGAGTCTTTCATTACCTTTTGAAATTCATCAGATGTTATTCTATTGAGTGTTGAATTATGATGATTAAGTGAATCTCTGTATTTTATGTATCTGAACGAGTCAATAATTCCTAAATACAATAAAAGTGATTCAAAGTCCGGTATATCCGGAAACGAATTCCCTCCTTCTGCATCTGAATTTATAACCAGTGAATCCAGAATTTCCGCAAGGACTGTTTTATTTTCATAATATTGTATTCCGAAAGAATTCCCGTTGAAAAGAACCAGTATGAATTTGCTATCATCGATTTTACAAACTGATAACTTTAAATACTTTTCTTTTGGCCCGCCAATTCTAAACTGCAGAAGAGATAATGGTTTAGCAAGATATTTTATAAGAAACATTGCGTCCTTATTTTCAGTGAGTGCTTTAATTTGGTTAATGTCCGCATTTCGCTCATCTTCATCTTTGAGGTATTCTGCAAAAGGACAAAGTTTGTTGTACTCAAGCCCGAGAGCTTTCAGATAAAGATGTTTTATGTCTTCCGTGTTAATGTTTAAAAGTAATTCGCCTGATTTCATTATAATTTATTTTAAATTTTCTTTATACCATTTGTTGAAATATTCGAGCTCTTCGTTTACGTTGTATGCGATAGTGGTTTTTTTCGGTTCTTCCATATATTTAAAATATTCATTTCTTATTTTAAGGAATACTGCTTCCTCGAACAAAGCCTGTTTACCTGCTTTATACATTTCTGGAAAATTTCTCTCAAGCTGCTCTTTTGCTAATGTTGAATTGTGTCCATAACTTAGTTTTACGATTTGCCATAGGGTGTTCAGACTTGCTGTTTTACCTGAAATCATATTACTAATAAAAGACGGTCCTGAAGAGCCTATTGATAATGTAAGATATGTATTGAAATAACCAAGTCCGAGAAATAACATTCGCTGTTCAAGTGGTCTGTCTGTTTCGAATGCTTTTTTATAGAGTTCTGTACCAAAGGCAGCGTTGACATACTCTTTCATTGTTTTCTTTGGGTCTTTTTTAAAGTCCTGATAAAATTCTTTGTTCTTACCTGTAAAATAATCTTTCAGCTCTTTTATATCATCAACGAATTCCAGATTCTTGTAATAATTCACACCGGTATCTTTCAGGTTGCCCGCCAGTGTACTGACGTTTTCTTTAAACTTTTCTCTTTCTTTAGGATTTTCAACAAGTTCGTCGCCAAGTTCTTTAAACTTATCGAATGCTTTATGTGTTGTGTCATATACCCTTACAAGAGTATCTTTTGTTTCTATTAAAGATGCCGGTATTGTTTTAAGTGAATCTCTGAATGCCCCTGTGTATGAATTTGCAGAAAGCCCTTCATTTTTTGCTTCAGTTCTTAATGCATCCAGTTTCTTTTCCATTTGCTCCAGCTTTGTTTTTTTCTCTTCAGGAGTTAATGGCTTCTTGTCTTTAGTATCGGATTCTTTCTTTTTGTCTTCAGGTTTTGTGTTATCAGGCTTCTTTTCTTTTGTATCGGTTTCCTTCTTTTTGTCTTCAGGTTTTGTGTTGTCGGTTTTCTTAGCATCGGGTTTTTGCTCTTTAGTATCGGATTCTTTCTTTTTGTCTTCCGGTTTAGTGCTATCGGGTTTCTTGACGTCGGGTTTTGTACCCTTTGGTTTGTTCTTTATTGGCGGGATACTCGGATCGTTCGGATCAGGTGGGGGAGTTACAGGTTTAGGACCTTTTCCTGACGTCAGTAATTGCAATAATTTTAACAGTAAAAAACTTGTTGTTAAAACCGGTATTAGCTTTTTAGGCTCTGGGTCGGTTGGTTTATTTGTATCTTGTTTAGTTTCAGTGGGTGTTTTCCCTGAACCATAAGCAGGTACTTTTAGCTTCTTCATAAATGCACTTTTATCGCAGCATTCCACCTGAACTTCCACATCAACTTCTTTTCCGTCCCATTTAGTAATCGGCTTATCTTTTCCGTTATAATAAATTGTATAGTATGAGACACATCCTGTTTTGTTTACAACTACATAAAAATCACCACCGGGTTTGACTTCGGGCGGCACGGAAATACTAATATCGCATTTTTCATCAATTGGTTTTATAGGAATATTAAATTCAAGTAAATAAAAAGTTCCTTGTTTAGTTTCTGTTTTACCGATAAATCCTTTTATTTCGGTATTACCAATTTCTAATTCGCAGTCAACCGGCTTTTTATCTTTAGTTACAGTAAACTTGCCGTCAAAAGCAAAGTAATTTAAATAAGTTTCCGAAATAATTTCTCCTTTACAAACACTTTTAAGACCGTTATTCAAAGTACCGGAGTACACATATTTGAAATCCCAATATGCGGGTGATTTCTCAAAGGAAATTCTATATTTCAAATCTATACTTATAGAATTTTGATGACTTATTATTATTACTGCTTCACTGGTAATTATTGCTTTATCACCATCTTCCGCTGATTGCTCTTTAGCTGTTTGATCTAAATGGGATGTAACCTTACCTTTGTACGTTCCGTAATACTTACTTAAATCCTGAGCATTAACTATATTCGCGTAAATAAAAACTAATGCTACAAATATTTTCAATATAATATTCATAATCATACTCAGTTTAAAAGTTTTAATGAAGCAATGAGAACGAACAATGTAAGAAATACGATACCAACTATTATAGATAAAACCATATTCCCTGTCTTACTGCCGCCGAGTTTAATCAGGTCGGAAGTGGAATACGATGCTGATGTTATAATCGATGTTGCTACAATAGTCTGATAAGCACTCCATTGAAGAAATACATCTGATATTAATAGTATTATAGCGAATGGAAACAAAAGCATAAAGCCGTGAACAACCGATCCGTAAACATATCCTTTACCGTATTTTGCTTTGACGGAAGCGTTCGCTATACTCAGCGTACCCATAACAGCAAAAAATAGAACGAGCAGCAATACTGAAAATATGATGAAGTATATAAATACACTCAATAAATTATTTCCTGAACTAAGAGCAGAAACAAACGATATTATTAACGCAGATACCGAGACTAAAAGCATTTGAGGTATCGTCCCTTTATAATTATTCATATTATTCTCCATATCAAAGCATTTTATTTAACAGTGCCCAAAAAAGAATTACGTATATACCTGCGAAAGTGATTATTATAACATCGAGAAATCTTTTACCGCCCGTGAATGAAGTAATAACTGATATCATTGGGCTGAATGCAAACAGCATCCCGCTCATACCGAGTGAAACCGATGTATTCCAGCCAAGTATCAGCTTCAAAAACAAACCAAGGAATGTAAATATCATTGTTGTCGTATAACACAATGAAAAACTTCCGATTACATGTTCGAGTTTATTACCGTTATTTAATCCTTTAACTATAAGCCAGATAATAACGCCAAGAAATGCAATACCGATTGTTCCAAATAAAAGTCCCTTTATTGCTGGAAAGAAAAATCCGTTCTGATTATCGAGCCCCGTAAGCAAAAAGAAAAACATAAAGGATACGCCCGACACAGCAAGCCCAAGCAACGGGAAACTGCTCCGGACTTCAGAGTTAATAACTTCTCCGGGGTTAAGGAAATATGATAATTTCATAAATTATATTTTTAAACTGTTCTTTTATCTTAATTAATCCTTAACGCAACGGATAGAATAACCTGCATGCATTTCACTACTTCCGGAAAACAATTTCGGTAGCATATCACTCAGGGAATAGCAGCTATTGTATCCGCCGCTGACTTCGGATGAAGACCAAAAGTATGCACAGATTCCTACGCCATCGTAGCATCCACCGCAATTTTCAACGCGGCGGCGACCGTTTCGCATACCAACAGGAAATGCAGAAAAACCGCTTTCGTTTCTTAATACTGTACCGGGACTTTCCCATTTTGAAAGTGATTTCATTTTTTCTCCTGCCAGTGAATCACCGCCTAAATAATCTATAAGTTGTTTCCATTCCGCGTCGCTTGGAATGTGCCAGCCTTTTGGAGCTAATCCGCGCGGGTCATTAACAGCAGAGCAGTTATAGAGTTTACCATACTCTTTCCCGTTATTAGATTTGTTATCGTAATTGCACCAGGCAGCCGTATTTAATAGTGACCAATCTTCGTCGTCTTTCTCCTGCGGAATAGCATCTCCGTTTCGAAAGTGAGTAACGTTAAGGTTTTCCAGCATCCACTCCTGCATGCCGATGGTAATTGTTTTATAAACATTACCGTCTTTATCAGTTACCTGCGAAACGGAATTATTAAAAACCAAAAAAGATATTATTGCAACCATTAAGGTTGAAAGAAGAATCAAATTCTTTTGTTTCATAAGGCTATAATTTTAAAATGTTATTGGTCTTTTAAGCAGCGGATAGAAAGCCCGCCCGCTTTAAGATTAATCCTCATTATTGCGTCTTTCTTGAAATAGTATAGCTCAACCGTATGTGCAAAATCTTTCTCCAGTTCGTTAGAAGCCCAAAAATGACTCCGCTTTCCTTTGTCGGAAAACTCACCAATCGAAAGACGATAGCCTCCGGGATATGCCGAAAAGCCGCTTTTGTTTGTTGCGCCTGTATTGGGTTCCTTCCAGAGTGTTTTAGCTTTCATTTTACTGCCTGCTTTGGATTCCCCGCCTAAATATTCAATAAGTACTGACCACTCCGATTTAGAAGGAATGTGACAACCTTCGGGAGCTAATCCGCGGGGATCATTGACTGCATGCCAGTTGTACAGCTTACCATAAGTCTTTCCATTTTCCGTATCATGTTCGTAGTAACACCAGGCACCTGTTTTCAGTTTATACCAAGTATCCTCGTCCTGAACCTGTGGGATAATATCTCCATTTCGATAGTGTTCAACATTAAGGTTTTCGGACATCCATTCCTGAGTGTTGATTTTCACGGTTTTATAAACATTGCCGTCTTTATCAGTAACCTGAGATGTGGTCTGCTCTACTCCGCAGAAAAAGAGCACAGCAATCGTACAAACTGCAATCAAGATTTTATATGTGTAGATGTTATCTTTTTTCATTACCTTTGATTATGTTGATATTATGTTTTTCAATATCTGAGAGCATCGATGTTACATCGTCGTATCTTGGGTTATAACAAGGGAATTTAGAAAAACAATATATAAATCTGCCGAAAGCTTCATAATATACTATTTTTGCTTTTCGGCTGATTTAATGGTTGCTACGTTTTTCTTCTCAATCTTCGACATTAGATTGTCAACATTGGTTCTCTCCGGTTTGTACCAGCTTTGTTTTGAAAAGTAAGACTTCATATCATCTGTTTGGAAAATATAGCCATGCCTTGCAAATATTTCGTTGCGCATTATCTTTAACTCATCTTTGCCGTAATAAACCACTAAGTCGCTTTCGTCCAGATAAATCTTGCTTCCTTCAGGATATTTCCCCGGATAATTTTTTGCGTCGTGTTCAGTGTTTGGTTCGGAATCACCCGTAACGTCGCTTACGTCATTCAGGTCGGTTTTATCTTTAACTGTTTCCTTTTCTTGCTCAGGTTCTTTTGAAATTTCAGTTTGTGTAGTTGTCTGTTCAGTGTTTGTAGGCGGTTCTTTTGTTACTTCTTTTTCAACCTTAGTACTAACTTCTTGTATTATCTCAGATGTTTTATTCATAAAATATTTATAAGCAAAAAAACCGCCAACAACTACAAATACAAAAAGAGCAAAAAGTATAACTAAAATTATTGGAAGTATGCTTTTCTTCTTTATTGGTTGTTGCTGATTTGGTTGGTATTGCTGTTGGTTTGGCTGGTATTGATGTTGGCTTGGCTGGTATTGTTGTTGTATTGGAGGAGGTGAAGGTGGTGAAGGAGGTTGAACTATCGGTGGTTCTGATATATCTTCTGTCTTCTTTTCGAGGAAAACTTTTTCCCCGCAGCTTTGACAGAACAAATCACCGTGTGCTAATTTATTTCCGCAATTCGAACAAAAGTTTAAATCACTCATAATGTATGATTAAATATGTTATAAAAATTGAATTATGCATAATTACTTTTTAATAACAATCTGTTAACACTTATTTTGTTTCATTATTATTTAAATGAGGTATATTATAATTTATGGATAAATTTTTATTTATTCAATTCGATTTCCATTCCCATCAATCTTCCACATTGCGTCAAAAGTAATGTAACCTTCCTATCGAATTTAAATAATTTGTTCTTCTGATAAAGCATTATATTTATAATGAAATTGAAAGTTTATAGCAGTTAAAAAGAAGTAATACTTTTTACTAATTG
>JBHELA010000111.1:0-3169 GCA_041859005.1 Ignavibacteria bacterium | reverse complement strand
AGAAACGATGCATCGAATTTTATTATTGGGTTTGCCGAAAAGCTGTAATCGTATGCCGCGTCACTGTTTAAAAGACTGTCCTTGCTTGTGCTTATCTTAAAGTTTGAATTGGTTATCAGTCCAAGCGTACCCGATACGATGTTTTTAGCTGACGTGTCTGCAATTAAAGCAAGAATTGTATTTGTGTTGAATAAAGTTGTCAGCTCAATACAGTCTCTTGTTCCCGGAATTGGATTCGGTGTATAAACAGCCAGGTCTGTCGTTCCTGGTTTCTTAAAAATATAAAGCCAAGCACCCACATTGTTTGGGTCAGTGATTCCGGTTGTTAATGTTATGTCTGTCTTTCCTTTGTCACTGCCCTCGAAAAGAACGTTCTTTCCGAATACCATAACCAGTTCAATGCTCGGCGAATATTTTCTCTGCGCTTGTGCATAAGCTGAGTCCAGTCTTTCTTTTGCCGTAATCTTGTTGCTGACTAAGTCATTAATGATGTTTGTCGTCGTGTCATTACATGAATAAATTGATGCCGTTATTATCGCAAATGCAAATAGCATTAATACATATTTTATATTCATTTTGTTAAATTTATTTTATCAAAGGTGATAATATTATAACATATAATCATCTAATATTGTTTTATTCTTTCCGGAAAAAACAGCTTAAAATAAAAAAGGCTGCTTTATTAGCAGCCCTTTAATATTTTATATTCTCTCATTTATTTGAACTTAAGATTAAACTTGCCTTCAGCAACTTCGAGCCTCTTCTCAGTTCCGTCTTCAAGCGTCCCTGATGTTGACGCGGTAAATGTACCCTCTATATGAGTGTCGTCAAGTTTTGTTACAACAACCTTGCCGGTTTCTGACCAGTACTGGTCGTAATCTTCGGAGTTTTTTGCCCTGTCTTTGTTCGTTCTGTATTGCAGGTGTCCTCCTGTGCTCGCCTTATCGAGTTGAAACTCACCGACCTTTGCAGGTGTTTTAACTATTATGAAGATGTCCTCATATTTCCCCTTTTCTTCCTGTATTGTTGCGTAGATGTTAAATGACTTGTCATTCTTCATTACATAAGCTTCCCCGTCCTTCATTGTAAATTCCTTGCCGTCAAGCTTACAGAATATACCTGTGGTAAACTCTGTTTTCTTAACATCTTTATTTTCTGTTACGGGTTTGTCTTCTTTCTTTGAGCAACCGGTTAATAGCACAGCAATAACCAGAATTGCCAGCAATTTGGAAACATTTGGTTTCATTATTCCTCACTATTAAATTATTAAAACTAAATTTAATTTCTTTAATATTAAAATACCACATAATATTAAAGGGAGGAAAAAAACAAAAACCCGCCTTCAAAGAGACGGGTTTTATGTAAATATTTATTGCTCTAACTCTTTCTTGTTGTCTTTATGCCGAATAAAAAGGATAATCTGTGTATCCTTTCTCATCTGGAGTATAAAACGCATCCATGTTAAGGTCTGTGTTTAAAGTCCATCCGTTCTTTAATCTCTCTACTAAATCAGGATTATTTATAAACGGTCTTCCAAATGCCACTAAATCAGCAAGTCCTTTCTCGAGTTCTTCTTCTGCGCTTTCAAGTCCATATCCGCCGCTGAGTATTAACGTGTTCTTGAATTCGTTTCTCATTATTTCTTTCATCTTCCTCGGTACTTCGGGCGCACCCATCGCACTGTGGTCAACCAAGTGTATATAAACCAATCCAAGCTTATTTAATTCTGTCGTTAAATACTTATAAGTTTCTTCAATTTCTTCATATAATGGCATATCTGCATTTACTCCGTATGGAGAAAGTCTTATCGCAGTTTTATCTTTGCCTATGGTTTGCACAGTTGCTTCTGCAACTTCAAGTACGAATCTGCATCTGTTTTCTATACTTCCGCCGTATTCATCTTCCCGTATGTTAGTGTGTGGATTTAAAAACTGTTCAAGTAAATATCCGTTTGCACCATGTAATTCAACACCGTCAAATCCGGCTTCAATAGCATTCTTTGTGGCTGTTACATATTCATTCTTTGTCATTTCTAATTCATCCTTTGAAAGAGGCGAGGGTTCTGTGTGGTCCTGCAAGCCTTGTGTATCCGTCCACATTTTTCCTCCTGCCTTAATTGCAGATGGTGCTAAAACTTTAGCTCCTTCGGGCATATTATCTAAGTGGCTTATTCTTCCCGTATGCATCAGCTGTACAAATATTTTGCTGCCCTTATCATGAACAGCGTTGGTTACTTTTTTCCAGCCATCAACCTGTTCTTTGCTGTATATTCCCGGTATTCTTGGATATCCGAGCCCGTTGGGGGAAGGAGATGTACCTTCTGTTACAATAAGTCCTGCTCCAGCTCTTTGTGAATAATATGTTGCAATTAGGTCGTTAGGCACATTACCGATAGCTCTCGATCTGGTCATCGGAGCCATTACTATGTGATTGCTCAATTCAATCCCGTCAAGTTTGTAGCTCTGAAATATTTTCTTATCTGTGTTCATTTGTTATTTATGTTTAATTATTATTCTGTTAGTTGTAGTACAAAACGTATGTATGTACATATAAGTTCCTTTGTCAATGCCTTTAATAATATTTATGGATTTACTAAATTTATCGTTAAATTAACAAACTAAATTACTATAGTATGTCATACAAAGAATTATTATTAGAGTTGCAGTATGAATCTCAAGGCACAAGAAAACTTCTCGAAAAAATTCCCGAAGGTAAGCTTGGCTTTAAGCCTCACGAGAAGTCTATGGAACTTAAAAAGCTTGCCCTGCATGTTGCTATGATGCCGGATTTCATTGAGCCCGTTTTATCATTAAATGAAATCGACTTTGCAAACATGGATTTTACTTTTCCCGAAGTAAAATCAACAGAAGATATTCTGAAAATATTCGATGATTCTCTTAAAAAGGCTCTTGTTTTACTTGAAAAAGCAGATGATAAAACATTGATGGATAAATGGACTGCAAAAATGAATGGCGAAGTTGTTTTTGAATTATCAAAAGTTTCTTCATTGAGGAATATGACGTTCAACCATCTCTACCATCATCGTGGACAGTTGACAGTATACCTTCGCTTGCTAAATGTTCCTCTGCCCGGAATCTACGGTCCTTCAGCAGACGAGCAATTTTAGATGATTACAAAAGTTATTGGAATTGACCTTGCCGGCAGCCCC
>JBHELA010000067.1:0-14009 GCA_041859005.1 Ignavibacteria bacterium | reverse complement strand
TATGATGTAGAGGACTTTTTTAAGTTTGTAGGATTTGAGAACAGAAAAAACAACATAGAGAAATTCTTAATGGATAATAGTAATTCAGATACACCAAAAGAAAAATCAAATAAGGTTTCCTTTACAAATCCGCAGGATGCTTATAAATACTTCAACCAAAACAAATGATAGAATTTAATTTCCAAACCATTGTAAATGGTGTAAATGTACAAGACATAAGCAAACCATTAGTTGATTACTTTGAAAAACTAAAAGTAAATATTAATGAGAAACTTGGACAGTTAGCAGATATAGTTAATCAGGGAGTATTGGATAATATTGATAGTGGTACAGATATATATGGAAAGGCATTTGCTAAATTAACTACTTCAACTCTAATGAAAAAAAGGGGAAGTATACTAAAAGAAACTGGTGCATTGTATAATTCAGTAAATAATAATTTATATGAAGTATTTGTCAATGGCAGTAGAAGTGTTATTGGATATTATTTACAAACAGGAAGAGATGATATGAAAGCAAGAGAATGGTTTGGTATATCACCAAATACTGAAAGTAAAATAGATAATTTTTTGCAGTCTATTATGAATGATGAAGTAAAATAAGATGGCGAATCAAAAAGATTTAATTATTAAAATACAAAGCCAGTACCAAAATGCTGGTATGAATGAATTAAAATCTGCATTGAAACAAGTTGTTTTAGAAATGGACAATTTGAGAAAATCAGGTCAACAAGGTAGTCAAGCATGGAATGATTTAAAAACAAAGTCCTCAGTTTTAACAACTTCAATTCAAGGATTAAGCAGAGAATTTAGAGGTTTAGATGCCAATGTAAAGATGTCTAAATATTCCATGTTAGAGTATGGTGAAAATTTAACAGTTGTAATATATGGATTTAAAAATGCTATTAGTGGAATTAAATCAACTGCAAAAGAATTTCTTGATGCTTCTGTTAAAATGCAGTCCGCAACAATGGGTTTGGAAAGCATTGCTAAATTCAAAGGTATTGATAGTAAGGCAGCCGTTGAAACATTAAATAATTTAGATTTAGTTAAAAATGGTTTATTAAGTTTATCAGATGCTTCATTGGCTTTAAAGAATTTATTAGCAAGTGGTTTTTCACTTGAACAATCAATTGAATTAATAAAAAGATTTGGTGATTCAGCATCCTTTGGAAGACAGTCCGCTTTGTCATTCGGTCAAGCTATAACTTCTGCAACTGAAGGTATAAAAAATCAAAACTCTATACTTGTAGATAATGCAGGTGTAACCAAAAATTTATCTGTAATTATGAAAGAGGGTGGTATGACAATGAATGATTTGTCAGATGCTACCAAAAAAGAAGCAGCCCTTCTTGTATTATATAATGGTTTATTAAAAGAAACACAAGGGCAATTAGGTGATGCTGAAAAACTTACAAGAACTTATGCAGGTCAACAAGCAAAATTAGACGCACAAATATTACAAACAAAACAAAACTTTGGAATATTTTTACAACAAGGTTTAACACCGGTACTTGATACAATAACTAAAATGCCACCAGCATTACAGGCAACTGCTTATGGATTAACTACTGTAGGTAGTAAAGTTCTTGAATTAGTACCAGCACTTGCAATAACAGCACAAGCTTTCAAAAATATGGGTATTGCAGCCTTTGCATCATTTACAGGTATCGCTTCAATGGTGGGTTCTATTTCTATTGCAATAATAAATTTGGGTGTTCATTTGGACAATGCTTTAAGTGCATTTAAAGCTCTAAAAGCAATATGGAATGGTGAAATAATGGACTTTGCCCGTAAAAGTTGGATGGGTAAAAATATTTATGGATTAGACCAAACAAATACAGAAGAAAATGCTAAAACTGAAACTGGATTTTATGAAGGTATAAAGAACAATATCAAACAAGTTTCAAATTTACAGAATAAAGTAAAAGATATATATAAAAATAAAAAAGACGAAGGTGGTACGACTGATAAATCAAAAGGTGGTAATGAATTAAAGGAAGTAAAAGTTGTTCTTTCAATGCTTGATGAGGAAATCAAAAAACGTAATGAAATACAAAAATTAATAGAAATAAACAAAAATGATGTTGGTGCACTTGTAGAATTAAATACAGATTTAGAAAAAAGTAATGAAAGAATATTATTTCTACAAACAGGTTGGGTAAAGAATACTGGAAAATTAGCAGATAATTTTAAACAAATAGCTAAAGATATTGCCGTTATTGCAAACAAAACTGGTAATAAACCATCAGCAACAAAAACAGGAATTTTTGAAACAGCAGATGAAAGGAACAACCATTCACAAGGTGGTGGTGCAAATACAACAACAGAAGGATTATTTACAGCATCTGAAGAAGCAGTTAATAGAATAGGTGATGTATTTAAAGGTATTGCTTCTACATTAGGAATAGCAGCCGATTCATTTATAGGAAAATTAATTTCAGGGTTTGATACAGTTGTATCTTTAATTCAAACCGTATTATCAACAATTCAAGCTTATCAAACAGCAAGTAGTTTCCTTAAAATATTACTTCCATTCTTTGCAAGTGGTGGATATGTTTCAGGTGCTGGTACAGGAAGAAGTGATTCAATTATGGCAAGATTAAGTAATGGTGAATATGTAGTAAATGCCAATAGTACAAAACAATTTCTTCCTTTATTAGAAGCTATTAATGGTAATACTACTTTAAAAAATATCAGAAGATATGCTGATGGTGGTTATGTGAATAGAAATATAAATAATAATTCTGTTTATATAGGTTCTAATGTTGATGGTTTACAATTCTTTAAAATGAATGAACCAAAATTTCGTAAATATAAAAATTATACCAGAATCTAATGCTAAATGATATAAAAATATATGTTCAAGGATATCAATGGAGTTCAATTGTAGGTCAAGATTATTTCAAGGTAAACTTCTTTAATGTTAATGATGATAACACAACAAGTTATACTGCCTTTACTGATAAGTTAGATATTACACCTTTTATAATTGCTAATTCTATACAACAACTAACAGTTGGATATGATGATATTGAAAAGAATGGAAACCAAGTAGATTATTTTTCAATCGCTTCTGATTTTAATTTTAAAGTATCTGATATAATTAAGTTTAGAACTACAATTTATAATAATACTGCCGATTATTATTTACATGATTTTTTTCAAATCTTTGAAGATACAAGCTATATCAAATATATGGTTGAAGTTTATTATAAAGGCACACTGGCTTGTACGGGGTTTGTTAATCAAGACTTAATTGAAGAAGAGATTAGTCTAACAGAAGACACCAAACAAATTAGTATTCAGATGTTGGGTATGAAGAAAGAATTTAAAAGCTACTTTGATAATTTAAAACTAAAAGATATTGAAAGTAAATTAACTATCTACTGGCAAACTATGCCTTATGGAATTAAATGGTTAGGTGAAAATGGTGATAGTTATCAAAACCCAAAATATATGTCATTAGACACTTTGTTGAGAAGAATTTTTAATGTTACACCAGCAACTGGTTTTAGATGTGAAATTGATGTAAGTAATATAAAATATAAAGTAAACAATTCTGAATATGATTGGTTCATAGTTCAAAGACCTCATATAGCATGTTTTAATGGTTCAAATAAATCTGCATGGTTTCATTCAGGTTTTCAAAGGGCAGTGGATGACAATGAAAGTTGTTATTCTTTTCTAAAAAAACTTTGTGATGCAATGGGTTGGACTTTTGAAATCTTTATAAAAGAAACAACCTTAGCAACCAAAGCATATATAATTTTAAAAAATAGGTATAATATTCAAAGTACAAATTATTCAATTACCAACGATAAATTATTAGGTGAACCAAGTTTAAATTTAAGAAAACTACAGAATGGTGCAAGGGTTAGTAATGCTTATTTACCAAATGGTACTTTTGATTGTAGTTATTCAATTTGGGATAATGGAACAAATACACAACATCTTAAATTAATAGGTGACAGATGTTATGTTCAAAGTTCATCAATTACAGGTGCAAATAAAACAGACGCAATTGATAGTTTTTATTATGATAATGAAAACAATACTCATCAACCTGTAACAGTTGTTGGTCACTTTGGAAAATATTCTAAAACTGATTCAGAATTGCAATTAGAATATGTAAGATTACGTGGTGATGATGTTCCTTCTTTAACTGCTTTTAAATATAGTGTTGCTGATTGTCTTCAAATTGATGGTGGAGATTCAAAAACAATGATGAGAATGGATATGACAACAGGAATACATACAGATGGTGCTTCACCTTCATCACAAGGAAGAGATATTTGTTGGACTGGTAATTATGGAGGTATGCTTGGTTATACAACAGGTGAAGGAACTTGGTGGTTCAATATTTATACATATAAAGACTATACAACAGGATTTTCAAAGTTTTATCCTTCTGTTATTGATAAGACTTTTGAAAATAATATTAAAACTTTTATTTTAAGGAAAACTAATATAAATCCAGAAGTATCTGTAAAAGATGTAATAATTAATCCTTTAAGAACAGTCCAATTTGCAAATGAAACTGGATACTTTGCAGGTAGAAATTTTGCAATTCAAGAAATGTCCATAGATTTTGTCAATGATATTACAACATTGAAGTTATTAAATCTAAATTAAAATGGCTGAATATATAACTGGATATTCCAAACCAAGATTTTTAATCATAAATTCATCAGGATTAATAATAGATACTATTGATTTAAATCTATGTGGAACTGATGGATTAACTGAAAACTATGAATTTTATTTAGCAAAACATAATTTATTAAATTATTCAGAAGTAACATATTTTTATGGTTATCATATTAATTTTAATTTATCTTATTCTGAATATTCTAATAAAACAAATTCCTTAGCTATTTCTAAATTGATTAATCATATCTTGAATAATTATAAATTAATCATAGTCCCAAGAATAGATATATTAAACAGATATTATAATGTAAACTATACTGGAGATTCTATTACTTTAAATATACTTAATAATGGTGCTAATTCAATTGGAAACAAAAGTATTGAATTGAATTTTAGAACATCGGAATTACAAACCCAAATGAAATGGTTAAATCCAGATGATTTAACTATAACAATTGATGATTTTGTCGTTGCAGCTTAAAAATATGGAAAATAATAATGGCTACACAAGTATATACAATTACTTTAACACAACTTGTCGATGGTAAATATGCACCTGTAATTACAGGGAACTATTACCTAAGACTTGACCCTTTTTTATCAAATACTTATGGTGCAAGTGTACCTGATGCCAATGGTACGGTATCATTTTCAAATGTCACTGATGGATTTTATCAATTATGGAATGCTTCAGCACAGGTTGAAAAGTGGGGCACTAAATGGATTGGTGATGATTCATTAGATAAGTATGCTACTACGGCTGCATTGGCTGCAATGGGTTCTGCAACTGCTAATTTGGAAAATGAAATTACAAGTCTTGAAAGTGCAACCGCTTCAATAGCTTCAAGTCTTGCAGGTTATGCTGTATTATCTGGAACAAATGCCTTTACAAATACAAATACATTTACAGCAAGACAGACACTGAATGGTAATATTACCGTATCTGGTGATAATACAAATCAAATTTATAATCTAACAAATTTTCAATCAACATGTCCAGTTGTAAGTGTTGACCCAACTAATAGTAATGCTTTAACCAGAAAATTGTATGTAGATAATGCAATTGCAAGTATTTCTGTAGGTACAACTGCGGCAAATCAACAATCAATAAATGTTAGAAGATTAGTTCCAGCAGGTTTTCAAGAAGTTAACCGACTTTATACAACATGGGGTGAAGTAGTTGCAAATGCAGGTTCTTATGCTACTTCAGCACAGCAATATACAATTTTAATTGAAGGTGAAGGAAATACTGGTGACAAAATAGATTTACCAGTTCATACACCATCTACTAATGAAGTATTCCATGATTATGTAAATGTTCGTGGACTTGGTACTGATTTAAAAATAAATATGAATGGTTCTGAAACACAGACATTATCTGCATCAGTAATTGGAAGAATAGTATGGGAAGATTTATATTTATATGGTGCAGCAGATACCACACAAGTATTTAAAAATATGATTTTCAAAAATTGTAAATTTAACGGAACATCAGTTACAGACCCAGCATACTTTTTTGCATTCCAAAATTGTGTATTTGAAGGAACAAACTATTTTATAGGTTCAATGCCTACATTTACAAGTTGTTCAGGTACAAGGGTATTTACTGAAACAGTTCCTACTATTGTTGGTACTACAATGCCCTATTATTCACCTGATCAAATGAATATTGGTGCTGTAACATTAACAGGTGTAACAGGAAGCCTTAGATTATCTTCTGGATTATCTACATCAGGTTTATTAGCATTTAATGCCATAAATACAGGTGCACCTACACCAAAAGGAACATCACCAACAATTACAAATTATTATGGTGGTGATACTGTAATGCTAACTGAACCTGAAGCATGGTTAAATTTAACTGTAAATGGTGTAAGTTATGCAATTCCCTTATACCAAAAATAATAAATAGTATTTGTTGATTATAAATTGTTAGTGATAAATATAAAAGGATATAATAAAATGGAAGAGATTATTTTCAAAGCAGTAATGGGATTAATTAATTTAACAATAGTTGGTTTCTTCTCTGTTCTATTTTACAATTACAAAAGAATGAATAAACGAACTGATAATCTTGAAACAGATATGAAACAAATAAAAGATAATTATTTATCAAGATTTGAAAAGGTTAATTCTGGTATTTCTGATATTAAAATTGGTATTGCAAGAATTGAAACTTCTCTTTCTAATTTAATTGAAGAACATAAAAGAATAATCTCAAAAAATGAATGTGAAGGATGTTAAGATACAATTAACAGTTTTTCTTCATAACGATAAATTATAAAAAAAGGAACAAAAAACATGATATACAAAATAGCAGATAGTTATTTAACAAATACAAATCCATTCAGAAACGCTGATGGTACAAGGAATATAGAATTAAGAAAATCACCAAATTATTCAACTGGTATAAAAGGAACTTTCAATGGAACATCAGTAATCAATTCAGATTTGGTAATATTAGCTTTTGGTGAAAATAATTCTTGGCAAAACACATATGCAATTAAAAACGTATTAGTTGAAAATGGTAAATTGATAATTATGAAAAAGAATTTGACAAGTGATATGCTTATGGTTGATTTTGAAGGAAATGAAATACCAAATGGTTATTACACAAGTGAAAATGTAACTTATACAGAAACAGTAATATATCCTGATGGCGCAATTGAATCAGTCGGGACTAATCTTCTGGTAACAGATGATTGTTATATTGTTGATTTTCTGGATTCTACAGCTGGCACAATTACTTTATTTGATGGTGAATATCAATTTGATATAAAAGAAGATGGATATTATTCCTTATTTGGATTTGATAATAAAGTAAAGAATGTTGAATTGATTAGTGGAAGAACTGTAATTACATTCGAAGCAGGAAATATACAACAAGAAACATCATTTACTGAATCTTATATTGATATTAAACAAACAGGTAGTCCAAAAATATTTAAAACATTGGTATCATGGAATGCTGGAACAGCCACCTTTACAAGCAATATATTTCAAAATGATTTAGATGATAATATTGTTGTCAGGTATGCTGATAGTACAATTACTATCAAAGAAGCAAATGACAGTCCAATATTCACTGAAAATAAAACATTTGTATATCCAACAATCAATTACTATTTCGGTGATGACCACATACTTTTGATAAATACAGTAACTTCAGTAGATACAATTTCATTTGCCGAAGTATCTACATCTTATGAAGCATCAAATTATAACTTTACTAATCTACCAATTACAATTGAAGTATATCCATAAGGAGATAATAATGAAACTATTAGAAATAATACAAGATGAAAATGGAAAGTTAAGTAGTAGTAGAATATTAACATTAATATTTGGTTTATCCGCAGTGGTTATAGCATTTTATACAACTATAACTAATACAATAACTGGTGAATATAATATATTAATAGGTGTATTAACTTCATCAGCGATAGGAAATAAGTTTATAGGTGGAATAACTAATAAAGATAAATCAGTTAATGTAGATACACAAAAATAAAGGAGTTAATAATGGATAACCAAATGAGTAAAGAAGAAATTGATAGAATATTAAATGATGATGTAGAAGTTATAGATACACCAACAAGAACACCGGGCTGGCAGAAAGCAGTTGATGACAAAGATATGTTGACTATAGATAAAGGTTATGAAACTGTAAAAAACTATCTTCCTGATACATTGTTCGCCGCCTTCTCTAATTTGTCTGGTGATTATAGAGAAATTATAATGCTTAAACTTCAAGGTGTTAATAATGCAGATATAGCAAGAAGAAAAAATTGTACACCAGCCAACATTACTTATTATTGTAAGAGACCTGCTGTAAAATCTATAATAGACTTCATTGAAATAGAAAAAATCAAAACTATCAGAAATGAAATAGTAGAAAAGACAACTGGTGGATTAAAGACCGCATTAGATGAATTAATAAAATTAATAGAGAATGTAAAAGACCCTAAAATTAAACTTGAGGCAATCAGGGTAATGTTAAATTATGATTCATCTGCTAATATAACCCACGAAGTACAAACCACAGCATTAACCACAAATTTATTATAATAGTTTTTGTCATCTATTTATATTGAGATGATAATTGATACAAGAAAAGAAAAAAGATTTATTTAATGGTCACATCAAACAAAAAGGAATTTATGATTCTACTGCTAAATTCAAAGTTTTATGTTGTGGACGTGGGTTTGGTAAATCAAGATTAGCAATATATGAAGCATTAAGAACTTGTAAGAAAGAAAAGGCAGAAGTATGGGTCGTCTGTCCAACTTTATCTACAGTCCAAGAGATTTATTGGGATGATATAATTGATACAATTGAATTATTAGGTTGGTCAGACAAAGTTCATATAGATAGAAGAGCAATGATATTTAGTTTTTCTAATGGTGCAAAGTTATTTTTAAAATCATCAGATAGACCCGACCGTTTACGTGGGAGAAGATTGGACATGTTGATACTTGATGAGCTGGCTTACTTTTCTTATTTAGAGAACTTCAATAAAATATTTATGCCATTACTCAAACCACAAGGAAAGATGTTTATGGCAAGCACGCCAAACGGATTCAATTTCTTTTTTCAATTGTTTGAGAAAGGTCAATTAGATAAAACTGGTACTTGGAAGTCTTGGAGATATGCAAGTATAGATAATCCAACAGTAGATTGGAGCAATCAAATTGAATTAGATAGAAAGAGTATGTCACCAGCAGATTATAGACAAGAGAGATTAGGACATTTCGAGTCGAAGGCTGGGAAGGTATCAATAGACTTTGACCGTAAAATTAATGCAGTAGAATTACCAATTGCATTCCCAGAAAAACAAATAAGGATATCATGTGACTTCAACGTTGACCCAATGTGTTTTATAGCAAGCCAAATTATATCCAAAGATTTAATTGAAAAGAATAATATCATATTATCAGATAATACAAAACTACAAAGTGAAGTATTATGTGTAATTAAAGATTGGAAATTAAAAGATGCCACTACTACAAGAATGATTCACGTATTAAAACAATGGTTAGATGAAATAAAATATACTGGAACTTTGACATTCTATGGTGATGCTTCTGGTTTACAAAGAAATACAGCAAGTGATTATACCAACTGGCTATTGATAGAAAATGCTTTTCCAAATGCTTATTACTCATATAATACAAGTAATCCAACCGTAACAGATAGAATAAACACCGCTAATATGAAGATTAAAAACGCCTCAAATGAAATTGGATTATTGATTGATATAAATAGAGCATTGGACACCATTAGAGATTTTGAACAAGTATCATATAAACGTGGTACAATGCAGTTGGATAAGACAAAGGAAAGACAAGGAATAGGTCACTTATACGATGCCACTACATATTGTATCTATGAATTATTCAATTTACAAGATGAAATAGAAGTTGCTGATTCATTTGATTTTAGAATTTTTGATATAGATACCACAGTGGTTGCCTAAAGTTTTTATTGATGTTTATAAAGAGTGAAAAGAAAATGAACTTTATTAAAAAATTATTTACCAGAAGAATAGAAGTAGTAGAGAAAGCAGGGAATGAATTAATATATATCAGTGGTTCACAAAGCAATTCAAACATTCCTTACTTAACTCAAAAAGAACAAAGAGATTACTATCAAGGTCTTATATCAAGTTGTATTGACTTTCGTGCCAACTCTTTGAAAAAAGCATTACCAATTCTTTATTCTTACTATAATCAAACTCAATACAAAGAATTAGATAACCACCCATTTATTGATTTAATAAGAAAACCAAATGATTATTATTCATTCAGTAAATTATTAGAATATATTAGTAAATCATTAGATATATATGGTAATTCCTATTTCTATGTACCAAAAACGAAATTAAAACAACCATTTCAAATATATTCATTACCAGCAGAAGAAATGCAAGTAAAGATAGATAATGCAGGGTTTCCAATTGGATATATAAGAACAATTGAAACAATTCCAAGTAAAGTAACCAAAGAAATATTATTTAATGCTGATGAAATAATACATTTCAAAACATATAATCCACACAACCAATACTATGGTTTATCTGTAATTCAGAAAGCAGCCATTTTAACAGATATAGATTTAGGTTTATCTCAATATCAATCCAACTTATTAAAGAATGATGGAATAGGAAAAGGATTTATTACAGGTGGTAAGAGAGTAAGTCAAGAAGATTTAGAAAGACTACAAGAACACCACGCAAAGAAATATTCAGGTGTAGCAAATGCAGGTAAAACCCAATTCTTATTTGATGGTATGCAATATCAAGCAATACAACAAACACCAAAAGATTTAGATTATATAGAAAGTAGAAGACTTACTGAAATGAGTATATGTAGAATATTCCAAGTTCCACCTTCTGCATTAGGTGACGGGGGAACTACAAATAAATCCACTGCTCAAATTAACCAAGAAACATTCCACTTTAACGTTATACAACCAATATTATCAGATATTGCAGGTCAATTATCTCTATTCTTAAAACAAGCATATAAAGATAATAATATATTCATTGAATTTAATTTACCATTACCAAAAGATAGAAGTGCAGACTTAGAAGAAAATACATTATTAGTTAATTCAGGTGCAATGCCACTTAATGAGCTAAGAAAAGTATATAAATATGATGCATTACCAGAATTAGAAGGACAATATGTAAAGAGTAATAGTAATAATACAAAAGAAGAAACACCAATAGATGATAATACACAACCAATACAGTAAATACATTATGATATATAACCAGTATTAATTATACCTTTTATGTTCTCATATATCATTAAAACAAATAATGCCCTTAAATAACTACATATAACACACCATATAACTCTCTTTATATAAGAAGAATAACACACCAAACATATTCCTTTATACATTTCATATAGTTATATTTTATATCATATAGTAATACAGTAATAGAGTAACATAAATATAAGGAGTATATGCTCTTCCTTTGTATATGTATAGAGTATATGTATGTATATTAAAGAATAGTTTAAATAGAATAGTGTAATAATAATAGGGAATATGTAACCTGTATCCTTTCAGCATGCACACACCTCCCTCCTTCCCTCATCCCCATCATTCCTTATATGTTTTTTCTTTGTTCTCTATGTTTTTTCTTTGTTATTATTAGTTAATAGCATATAATATCTTTTTTCGTTAGGCACATCACTACACATCACTGGATATATAACTTGATTATTATATAGTTTATATATATATTGTAATTCAATTCTTATTTACATTTCATATAAAAAAACGTATGTATTATAATACTCATTATGTAAAGCCTCTAACTATCATATATATATAATACTTACAGACTTGCTCATTTTACATAAAAAAACAACATAAAAAAAGAATAATCCTATTCCTCTTATATATATATAAAGGATAATACTATACAGAATATAAGGAGTGATGTAGAGTGATGTAGGAGCGAAGCGACTGGTGTATGCCATTAACAACTAATATATGAATGTATAAAAAAGAAATGTAAGAAAAAAAGATAATTATGTAGAAGTTTGCAAGGTATCCAAGGAGTGGTGTGAGGTTCTCCCCTGCTCTTTTTTGGAGTTTTCTCATTTCCTCTTTATAACTCTTTATATGCTTTAATAGTTATTCAGCAAGGAAGGTATATAGGTAGTCTTCTTCTTTCTCATTAATTACTGGTTCTATAATTTCAATTTGTTCTAATTCAGTTATATATACAGGAATTTCTATCCAGTTTTCATTACAACTTATATAATTCTTTTTGCTTATACTGGAATAATGTATGCAAGGTGGAAAGTCAAAGTGGTGGAATAATTTATATTTTTGTTCTTTTATCATTTTTTATTTGTTTATAGTTATTTATAAAAAAAGGAGCAGGTTAATTCTACTCCTTTGATGTTTTGTTTATTTAGTTTCTTTTTTCTCTTTTGATTCAAGATATAAGGAAACTGCTTCTTTCACTTGCTCTGTAATTGGTTTCTTCTCTTCTTGTTTTAACTGGTAGAGTTTTGTCATTTGCTCTTCTGTTATCTTATTACCAATCCAAGTGTATTTAGGATAATTTTTCATAGTTTATCAATTATGTTTTTTGCTTCTTGGAATGCTTCTTTGTCTGTTTTATGCTTCAGAAATATGTTTCTATGTATTATCACATCATTACTATTTCTGATTCTATATCTTACAAAGTAAGTTCCACGATGGTAGGCATATCTATATTCAATTAGATATCCTTTATAAGCGTCATACTCTATTTCTTTCCAAGCATCACTGCTTCGCTGATTGCTTTGATAGACTTCAATCATTTTTTTTCCTTTCTTTTATGTTTGTTTATAGAAGTATTATATTTTCAAAGAACAAATAACCTTATTTAATTAAGGTGTTTATAATAACATAATAAAGAAGAACATAAGGAACAAGTTATTCCTTTAGTATGTTTTTTTATATAAAATATGCTGTTTTTACATCAGAATTGCATCTTTTGACAGGTTTTATTATGTTATGACATATCAAAAACTAACAAAAAGAGACAGGAAAGTGCGAAATATAAATGGAAATAAACGATTAACAAACTCTTTCACAGTGAAAACACGAGTTCGATTCTCGTTGGGAGCGCTATTATTAAGCCTTGTAAGTTTATGACTTGCAGGGCTTTTTTGTTTGTTTGGAGACATCCCGAGTGCCCGGGAATTCTTGTTGAGAGCGTGATAATAAAACCTTGTAAGTTTATGACTTGCAGGGCTTTTTCGTTGTGTGGAAACATAACGAAACTCCACTATTAATCGTAATCGGCAGTTTTAACTCACCGAGATACTTTATTTTTGAATATCTTTTTACGTAAAATCAAGAATATATGAATTAATTAGTAAGTTAAGTGTTAAAGAATAGAACATGTAAACGACCGAATGTACCTGAATGTATTAGGATAACGTAAGAGGATTAAAGTGACTTTCCAAACAAACAAAACATTTCCGTATGGAGATATTATATTTTAAATGAATTCTCCCGCAGAAAGTTAAAGGGCATATTAAATAAATATGTCGTCCCGATGGGACTTTAAAAACATAGAAATCAATAGCTATAAATATTTAGTCCCCACGGGACTTTATAAGTTTAAAACATTTTGAGATTGCGAAGCAAGCAGCGGGGAATTTACCCTGAGTGACTAAAGTAAGAAAAACAACATTTAACTAATAAACATAGAATCATGTCAGAAACATTATTAACAACCGCTCAGCAGAAGATGGTCTCGATTTTTGAACAGCACATGAATGCCGAATTAAACGGCGACCTTGACATTACAATGGCAACTATGTCAGACGACCCGCACCT
>JBHELA010000412.1:0-3379 GCA_041859005.1 Ignavibacteria bacterium | reverse complement strand
GATTTCAACACCTTTCTTTTTAAAGATGTTTAAGTTAGTTCTTGTTATGGAATCAAGGTCACCAATAATGATGTTCGGTAAGATACCAAGTATTGCCGCACTGTTAGCACCTCCGTCTGCACAAATAACATAATCCCCTTTCTTATAAAACTTATTAAAAATCTTTCGGGAAAGTATATCGCCGTTTAGAATTAATATTGTGCTGGTTTTAATCAATATAAGAAGATAAGGAGTTAAAAATAGCCTATTTGTGGAGATTAGGGGAGTCGAACCCCTGACCTTTTGAATGCCATTCAAACGCTCTACCAGCTGAGCTAAATCCCCAATTTAATAATAAAATAACTAATTGCTTTTCTAATTTCAAACCAAAATGCTAAAACCCCGTAAAATACCGTGTTTATTATACATCAGGGCATATTAATTTAATAAATTGATAATATTTCAACCAGAAAATAGATAATCATATTTGCTAGCAAGTTATTAAATTATCTCTGTTTGTTCCGATTTTGAAAAAACTGTCAACAAACTGTTGTCATTTTTTTAACTTACGATTTCTACAAAACTTTATGTTTAGCTTATTACCATTTCCCCGGATTCTTTCTTAAATATTTATCCACCATTTCTATCAGAAGCGTTACACTTGTTTTCAAAAATGTGTTTTACTATTTTTGTGAAGAATATAATAATAACGAAAGCCTGTTATATAGCCCTAAAAAAACAATAATAAGCTTCTTGAGAAGCATTAAAATTTTGTAAATAAAAAGGAGATATATATGCAAACTATTCAGAATATATTTGATAAAGCGATTGATTATTTTATGCATTACGGTCTTAATTTGGTCTATGCCATACTGATAATTATCATTGGAAAATGGATTGCCCGTCTTATTTCTAATATCTCAGGCGTAACTATGCAGAAGACGAAGTTAAATGAAACCCTCGCGTCTTTCTTTAAGAATATTATTTATTATTTAATTTTAATTTTTGTTGTTATTGCTGCCCTAAATGAGATAGGTATTGAAACTACTTCTTTTATAGCAATAATGGGCGCAGCAGGTTTAGCGGTAGGGTTAGCTTTGCAAGGATCATTGGCTAATTTTTCCGCCGGGGTGATGTTGATTCTTTTTCAGCCGTTTAAAGTAGGTGATCAAGTTGAGGCGGGTGGGGCAAGCGGCATCGTGAAAGAAATCCAGATTTTTAGTACTATCATGGAAGCCAGTGACAATAAAACTATAATTGTCCCAAATGCAAAGATTACATCGGATAAAATAGTTATTCATCACGGATAAAGATTAAAGTCTATGTTTCAATTTGTAAAACCTACTTACAAAATTCTTTTTATAATAGAATATATCGATAATAAAATCTTTATCTGAATGCCATACAAACGCTCTACCAGCAAGGTTAAATCCTTTGATATGATACAAAAATCACAGATTTCGTCAGCAAAGGCAAGGAAGATTAGGAATCCTTTTATTATTTCAGACTTTTATAAATAATCTCAATCCAGACATCACAACTGAATGCTACCTGCCAATCATTATAAGCCTGCAATGGTTTTGCCGATTTAATTTCTTCTAGAGACTTATTCTGTAACATTTCTTTTCTGATAATTTCGGTTGTACCTAAAATCATTTCTCTGTAACCTTTTAAGTCATTTATAGTAAGAATTCTTCCATGTCCGGGTATAATCCTTACATCAGAAGGATACATATCAATTATCTTTTGTATATTCTCGGATAATTTAACTATGTTTCCGCCATGTTCTGTATCAACAAACGAAAACATATCAGCAAAAACAATATCACCTATATGCAAAACATTTGCATTCTTAAAATATACAATTGCATCCCCTGCTGAATGACCGCCCGAAAGGGCTAATATTTCAACAGATTCTCCGTTTAAACTCAAACTATATTTATCACGAAAAGTTACAGAAGGTAATGCATACTCAGGATATGCTTTATGAACTTCACCAAGAAGCATTTCATCTTTCGATAAGAGCTCTTTAACATATTCATGTGCAATGATAGTTACACCTTTGCCGAGAACCATATTCCCTTCTGTATGGTCAAAATGCCAATGTGTGTTTATAATGTAATTAAGTTTATCTTTTGAAATGGTCTGTATTTCATCGTAAAGCGGCTGAGCACCGCTTTCAACATTATCGTCTACTAATAGTATACCATCGGGACCGTACAGCACAATTGAATTTACACCTGCCGCCTTAATAACGTATAAACTATCAGCAAGTTTAAGAGTCTTTATTTTTGTATTATTCTGTGCGAATAACGCCGTGAAACAAAATATAAAAATTCCAAAAATGATTATAAGTTTTTTCATATTATCAATTTATAGTTCTTACAGGAAAATTTCCTTCCGCATTTGCCGAGAACCAGGCTAATGCTGTCATTAAGAATGAATTATTTGTAATGTCATCCTTCATTACTCTTTCAACGAAATCCATATTTGTATGATAAATTCTGTTGTAATCCAGCGGATCCTGAATGAAAGCAAACCCTGATAAGTTCTTTTCGCTGAAAGCTTCCTGGTCAGAGTTTTTAACTTTCATAAGAGAGACTGTCTGGAATTTGATGTCGTTTATTATTCTCATCCATTCTATAAAGACTTCTGCAGCACCCCTATTTTCCTCTGTATATATTCCTCTGTATCTGCCCGCTCCGAAATCCATGTTGAAATAAGTATACAACTTCTCATTTCCTTCGATAAAATGCTTCTGAATGTGATGTCTCGAACCAATCAGTCCTTCCTCTTCTGCACCCCAGATTCCTACTCTTATTGTTCTTTTTGGCTGTAGTCCGAGCGATTTTAATACCCTTAAAACTTCCAGACAGTTTATTACACTCGCTGCGTTATCAGTTGCACCAACTGCAAATGAATACGAATCGAGGTGAGCACCAACCATTACTATTTCATCCTTTAAATCAGTACCCGGAATTTCAGCGATTACATTGAACCCTTTTTCAATTCCGTAATTCCCAACTTCGATTTCTGCTTCCATAATAACCGGAGTACCGCTGTCAAGAATTCTGACTATATTATTATACTGTTCAAGTGATATTGAGATCTGTGGAAGTGATTCAGGAATGTCCGGGTCGCCTGCATAAGCGCTTAAATAGTCAATAACATCTTTTGGAGCTACGGAAGGTGAGTTTGCCCATACCTGATTTAAGCCATAGTATCTGTATCCGGGGTCTATTAAAAACAATGCACCTTCTTTCTGGCAAAACTCTATCTTTTTTGAAAGGAAAGTAAAGTATTCAGTATAGGATTTCATTGTCTTTTCTTCATCTTCCTTTGCCTGTTTTTTCTGTTCGGCATTTGGAATCGGATAGTTTGAAAGTACATTTAATGAGTC
>JBHELA010000235.1:0-20695 GCA_041859005.1 Ignavibacteria bacterium | reverse complement strand
TTTTCGATTTGAGAGGGGGATATGGCGGTCATTTTTTCTGCTGCAATTCTCACCGCAACGTTTCTGGAAAAGCCGTTTTTTAGTAAATAGGCGGAAGGATGCGCAATCCCGCGCAATTTCATAAGATTTTTAATGTTTTATTTCAGCATAATTTCTCCTTTTTTTCAAAACTATATAATAACTTTTTAATATGCAACATATATTTCATTCCTACATACTTTCCGATTAAGTCTAACAACTTTCCGATTAAGTCATACGACTTTCCGATTAAGTCATTCGGCTTTCCGATTAAGTCATACAATTTTCCGATTAAGTCGTACAACTTTCCGATTAAGTCATGCAATTTTCCGATTAAGTCATGTGATTTTCCGATTAAGTCATACGATTTTCCGATTAAGTCATACGATTTTCCGATTGAGTCATACGATTTTCCGATTGAAGCATACAGAATTCAGTTCAAATTTTTCATCTGAATTTTCCGGAATGAATAAGTTTATTTTTCCTCCTTGCTTCATATAATTATCCACAGCAGGACAGGGAATGGATTTGTTTGAATCTGAAATAAAATAAGGTGGATGCTAACCGGCAAACAGACGCTTGAAATTTACACACGCAATTGAAAATTTATCTTTCGGGCAAATCAATCGAATATGCACTTATTCTTATTTTCAAAATGTTTAAATTTGTGACTTCATTAAGTTAAATTTTATATGGCAAAAATAGATATTACGGAAAAAGTTGTTTCACTTGCAAAGCGCCGCGGCTTTGTGTTTCAGTCTTCGGAGATATACGGCGGTTTAAACGGATGCTGGGATTACGGTCCGCTCGGTGTTGAAATGCTGAACAATATTAAACAGGCATGGTGGAAGGAAATGACTTACCGCGAAAACGTTGAAGGAATTGATGCGGCAATACTTATGCATCCGCGTGTTTGGGAGGCTTCAGGACACGTTGAAAATTTTACTGACCCGATGGTTGACTGCAAGGAGTGCAAGGGGCGTTTCCGCGCTGACCAGCTTGAAGAGTCTGACTGCGGCAACAAGGGTTACAAAGGACGCAAAGCTATAAAGTGCCATCAGGAAGGAAAGTTTACGGAGGCAAGGAATTTTAATTTAATGTTTAAGACGTTTATCGGTCCGCTTGAGGAATCATCGAGCGTCGTTTATTTAAGACCCGAGACAGCGCAGGGAATATATGTTAACTTTTTAAATGTTAAGGAAGCGTCGCGTCAGAAACTGCCGTTCGGGATAGCACAGATTGGCAAGGCTTTCAGGAATGAAATAAACACAAAGAACTTTCTTTTCCGTACACGCGAGTTTGAACAGATGGAGATGCAGTTTTTTATAAGACCTGATGAGGACGGGAAATGGTTTGATTACTGGAAAGAGCAGAGAATTAACTGGTTTATAAAATACGGCATATCAAAAGAGAAGCTGAAAATACATGAACACGATAAACTTGCTCATTATGCAAAGGCAGCGGTTGATATTGAATATGAGTTTCCGTTTGGTTTTGGTGAGATAGAGGGGATTCACAACAGAACGGATTTTGATTTAAAGAGACATACAGAGTTTTCGGGAAAGAAGATTGAGTATTTTGACGACCAGACAAAAGAGCGATTCACGCCTTACGTGATTGAAACATCTGCGGGTGCGTCGAGAAGTTTTATGGCGTTTCTTCTGAATGCTTTTGATGAAGAAGAAGTTGTAAAGGAAAATTCTGACGGTACTAAATCATCTGAAGTGCGGACAGTGCTTCATCTGCATCCGGCATTTGCTCCGATAAAGGCGGCAGTATTTCCGCTTGTTAACAGAGACGGCATGCAGGATATTGCGAAGAACATTACAGAAGACCTGAGAGATTACATGAGAGTATTCTATGATGATTCGGGTGCAGTAGGCAGAAGATACCGCAGACAGGATGAATGCGGAACACCTTTCTGTATAACTGTTGATTCAGATACTTTGAGCGATAACACTGTAACTGTGAGGGAAAGAGACACTATGGTTCAGGAAAGAATCAACAAGGATAATCTTGTTGAATACCTGATGAAGAAAATAAAGTAATATATCAGATACGTTTTAATAATATCATTAATACTTGTTTCATTTTTAAATTCTTGTAAGAATGAAATCAAGGTTGATATTCCTTCCAATGATACTGCAAAGAAAGTTGCAGCAGACACTGTAATACAATCCGGTGATTATGAAATAATAGTAGGTTCTTTTCTCGGCGATGAGAAAAGATGCTATTATGGTGATGACCCGCCTGATGAATTAAATGTTATATGGAAATGCTGGCTTGACGGGGCTCCATCACACATGCCGTTTAATGACGGAGGGACAAATATGAGGTATGGTGCGGGGTGGACAGGACAGCCGCTGTTGTTTAAAGAGAAAGATGAATTATATTTAATACAGGGTTCGTATGATTATAAACTTAGGAAGATAAATGCCGAGACAGGTGATGTTGAATGGAAATACTCTTTTGATGATGCAATAAAAGGAACTGGTACGTTGTATTACAATAAAACAACGGACAGGGAAGAGGGTAAGCTTGCGGTATTGCAGGGCAGCCGGCAGAGGTCGGGACTTGAATATAATTATAGAAGTGTTTCGGCGGTGAATGGTGAAGAACTTTTCAGGATGAGAATTGAAAGGACAAGGAGTATGAGCAGGGATGTTGACGGTTCGGCTTTGATACTCGGAGATACAGCATACATAGGACTTGAGAACGGAATCTTCAGGGTGTTTAATCCTAATGATGACTATGCATATAAGAGCGGCAAATTTTATGAGCCTGAGGTTTACAATGAATTGAATCTATACAGCGAAAAGGATGCAGCGAGACGAGGAGGGAATTTAATAACAGAATCTTCACCGTCTTATCTTAACGGCAAAGTTTATGTGGCTGCGGGTTCGGGATATGTGTATAGGTATGATATTGCGAAGGGAGAGATTGAATGGGAATACTATATAGGTTCTGATTTAAATGGTTCGCCTGTTGTGACTGAAGACGGATGTTTACTTGTGGCTGTAGAGAAACAGTTTATAGCAGGGAACGGGGGAATGCTGAAACTTGACCCGAGCAAAGCACCTGAAGATGCACTCGTTTGGTACTTCCCGACAGGGAATAAAGGATTATTAACATGGAACGGCGGTGTGATAGGAAGTGCAAGCGTTAATGATAAATGCAAAGAGAAGGGCAAGAAATCTCTTTCGGCGTTTTCGGGAATAGACGGATATCTTTATGTTGTAGATTATAAAAGTACTGACGGTACAACAAAAAGTTTTGACGGAAGGACTACTGTTGATAAACCTGAATTAGTATTTCAATATAAGATAGGGCAGTCAATTTCTACTCCTATAATTTTTAAGGACAAACTTATTGCTGCGGGGTACGGCGGGATATATTTGTTTGAGTTTGATTCTGATATGAACTTTACACTACTTGATAAGAAACCACTCTATTTTGAAGCCACACCGATAGTTTACAACCACAAAATTTACATTGCGTCCAAAGACGGCTGGCTTTATTGCCTTGGGGACTAAAAGTAAACATTTTATCAATCGTACACCTCATTTTAGGCAAATCGTGTGATTTTTGCGATGAAGGGGGTAATTTCGTGGTTTTTAAAGAGAAATTAAATAATTATTTTAAATTTCATTTATTAGGAGAACTACATGAAAATTTACTTTGCGACTTCAATAAGGGGGTCGGCGGATAGTAATATCGAAAATGCAGAATTGATTTCGTCATTGAAAAAATACGGCGAGGTTTTGACGGAGCATTTTTCGAGCATTAAAACTGATGGGGAAACGAATTTACCGGATAAAGAAATTCATGACAGGGATTTGAGATGGATTGATGAATGTGACGTGATAGTTGCAGAAGTTACGAATCCTTCGCTGGGAGTAGGGTATGAAATCAGGTATGGTATTGAGTCCGGAAAAAGGATATTATGTATTAAACACAAGAACGGTAAAAGACTATCTGCGATGATATCAGGAAGCGATTCTATTGAGCTTGAGGAGTATGAGAATTTAGAGGACATAGATGAAATACTTAGTGATTTTTTTGATTAGCGGAGAATTGTTTAATAACATTTTTATAAAAACTTAACTTTGGTATATTCCACATTAATTTTAAAAGTACTTATTATAATCAATGTATAAATCTATTGTATTAGTTAAACAGGTTCCTGATACGGCAAACATTACGGGAAAGGTTATGAAAGACGACGGGACTGTGAACCGCTCGATGCTGCCGGCTATATTCAATTACGAAGATAAGGTTGCGCTGGAATTTGCACTGCAGATAAAGGACACATACGGCGGGGAAGTGATTGCAATAACGATGGGACCGGCGAGGGCTTCGGATATACTACGCGAATGTCTTTATATGGGTGCGGATGAAGTATATGCTATAAGCGACAGAAAGTTTGCAGGTGCGGATACGCTTGCGACTTCTTACGTTCTGAGCGAGGCGATTAAGAAAATCGGAGATTATGATTTTATTTTTGCCGGGAGACAAGCAATAGACGGAGACACTGCGCAGGTTGGTCCGCAGACAGCGGAGAAGCTTAATATACCACAGATAACTTATGCAGAAGAAATAATGGGAATTGAAGAAGGTAAGATAAAAATAAGGAAGAAGATAGACGGGGGTTATGAGGTTGTTCAGTGCAAGATGCCTGTACTTATAACGGTACTTAAAGGTGCAGCGGAACCGAGACCATTTCAGGCAAAGCGGATCATGGCTTACAAAGGCGCCAAGACGCTTACAGAGCTTGAAAAACTGACAGAAGGAAATTCATTGTTGTATATAGATACACTTAGACATGAATATGAGGAGAGAGGTCTTTTCATACCGACATTTTCGGCAGATGACTTAAAAGTTGATGAGACAAGATGCGGAATAAAAGGTTCGCCGACGAAGGTTCATAAGGTTGAATCAGTAGTACTCGCGGGCGGAAGTCATGAAATAATAGAGCCTACTAAAGACGGAATAGGTGCTTTGATTGACAAGCTGCTCGAAGACAGAATACTTTAATTGTTTAAAAGAATTTTAAAGATTATATAAATGCATAATAATGAAGTTTGGGTTTTTATAGAACAGAGAAACGGTAAACCCGCAGATGTAAGCTTTGAGCTGCTAAGCAAGGGCAGAAAACTTGCAGACAGTATGAAGGGCAATCTGAAAGCAATAGTAATAGGCCACGAGGCGAGGGGAATAGCAGAGCGGACTTTCGAATACGGAGCGAATGAAGCTGTGCTTATTGACCATCCGGATTTAAGACTGTTCAGGACGATGCCTTACAGCAGGATAATGAATGAATTAATTACAAAGCATACACCAAGGATAGTTCTGTTTGGTGCGACAGTTTATGGTAGAGATTTAGCTCCAAGAGTCGCTTCAAACACAAAGAGCGGGTTGACGGCTGACTGTACGGATTTGAAGATTTCCGATGTAAAGTATCTTGGCAAGGATTACAAGCAATTACTTTTGCAGATACGTCCTGCATTCGGAGGAAATATTGTTGCAACAATTATAACTCCTGATGTGCCGGTACAGATGGCAACGGTGCGCGAGGGAGTTATGGAAATGCATCCATGCGAAAAACCACATCCGGTTAAAATAACGGAAGTACCTTATAAACCGATTGACATAGACGGATTGCTTGAAGTGATTGAACAGCACAGAGAAGAAAGCAAGGTGAACCTCAAAGCTGCACCGATTATTATAGCAGGTGGATACGGACTGGGTTCGAAAGAAAACTTTAAGCTGCTGCATAACCTTGCTCATGTTCTTGGCGGTGAAGTCGCGGGAAGCAGGGCTGCTGTTGATGCAGGCTTTATAGGACCTGAGAGGCAAGTAGGGCAAACGGGCGTAACAGTAAGACCTAAACTTTACATAGCAGTGGGAATTTCAGGAGCGATACAACACAGAGCAGGAATGCAGGAAGCGAAGAAAATAATTGCAATAAACACTGACCCCGATGCACCGATATTCGGAGTATCACATTACGGAATAGTCGGAGACGCAACACAGGTGATTCCGTTACTGATAGAAACATATAAACACAAACTGAAATAAAAATATAACAGAATATAATGCCAAATTTTTTCACAGATAACAGCGACTTGCTCTTTCAGTTCAACAATCTTGATTACGAAAGGGTAGTTGAGATGGCTGAAAACAACTATGAGTATTCAAAGGAGTTCAAGCATGCTCCGGTCAACTTCGAAGACGCTATGGAAAATTACCGCAAGGTACTTGAAATGCTGGGCGACCTTTGCGGAAACTTCATAGCAGAGCGTGCATCGGAGGTTGATATAGAGGGTGCACATTTTGAAAACGGAAAAGTTGAATATGCAAAAGGCACACAGGAAAACCTGAAAGAGCTTACAAAAGCTGACCTTATGGGAATGGTACTTCCGCATAAATACGGTGGAATGAATTTTCCGCTTACGATATATATGATGGCTACAGAGTTAATCTCACGTGCGGATGCATCGCTGATGAATATATTTGGACTTCAGGATATTGCGGAGATGATTGAAAAATACGGGACTGAAGAGCAAAAGGACAAATACATTCCGGGATTCTGTTCAGGTCAATATACGGGCGCTATGGCATTAACAGAGCCTGATGCGGGTTCGGATTTACAAGCTGTTAAGTTACAGGCGTATCAGGATGAAAGCGGCAAATGGTTTTTGCGCGGAGTTAAAAGATTTATTACGAACGGCAATGCGCTTGTTCACCTTGTGCTTGCAAGGTCAGAAGCAGGAACTAAGGATGGACGCGGATTGAGCATGTTTGCCTGTATAGCTGATAAGACTGTAGTTGTAAGGCGTATAGAGCATAAGCTTGGAATACACGGCTCGCCGACATGCGAGCTTCAGTTTAATGACACACCTTGCGAGTTAGTAGGACAAAGAAAATTTGGTCTTATCAAGTACGTATTAGATTTAATGTTCAGAGCAAGGCTGGGTGTATCTGCGCAGGCACTCGGAATTTCACAAGCGGCTTATGAAGAAGCACTGATGTATGCAAAAGACAGGGAGCAGTTCGGCAAGGCGATTTACAACATCCCTGCAGTTGCAAACATACTTATAGACATGAGAGTAATGCTTGAGTACAACCGTTCATTGCTTTATTCAACAGGAATGTATGTCGATTTAAAAGAAAAACTTGATTACCAGATAGTTAAGTATAAGAAGGAAGGAAAGTCAGTAACAGAGTTAAACGAAGAACTTAAGTATCTGACTAAGGTTTCAAACCTATTAACGCCAATTACAAAATACGTACTTACAGAATGTGCAAATAAAATATCATACGATGCATTACAGATACACGGCGGAACAGGATACATGCGTGAATTTAGGATAGAAAGGCTTGTACGTGATGCGCGTATAACAAATATATATGAAGGTACATCACAGCTTCAGATAGTTGCTGCAATTAGCGGTGTGATAAATGATATACTCAAAGATCATTTTGACAAGAAAGAAAAGAAACAATATCCGGGAGGACTGCAGAGACTTGCGAATTACGTAAAAGAAATTCGCGGCATATTCTATGACTGCCTGAAGTACGTAATGGACAAGAAAGACATTACGTTCCAGGATGTAGCGGCAAAAGACCTTGTTGAGCTTTATTCATACATCTATATAGGGTATATGCTTCTTGACGAAGCGGAAAAGAGCGACAAGAAAATATTTATTGCAAACAGGTATATAATAACATCGCTTGCAAACGCAAAGAAGAATTCGGATACGATTAAGAACGAATTGTTCTCAGACCTTTTGCATGCAGACAAAATTTTAGTATAACAATCATATATATTCGGAGGTTTAAAAATGTTTTACTACAGAATATTCGACGACAAAGAGGATTTGAATTTTTTCAAGAGTTCATTTGAATATGAAAAGATAGCTGCCTTGATGAGCGAATTCGAAAAAACGCAGGATGAATACCGTAATTCGGAGTTTATAACTTTCCTGAAAGAACGGGATAAAGAAGCTGAGATAATAGACGTTACTAACATTTATTATTAATTTAATAGTTTATTTCATATTTCCCATACAGTGGAAATAAACTTATTATTGTATAAATCTAAACCTTATTTAAAGTGCTGAACTTCATACCGCCAAATACGATAGATTTTGAGCAGCTGTGGTCGCTAATATCTTCGCGTAACAGGTGGTTTATAAAGCTGCGATTCATTATCGTTGCAGGCTTTGCACTCTTTGTAATATTTACAAAGCAGTTCTTCGGAATAGATTTTACATCAGAACAGCTCTGGGCTTATGCAATTATTGCACTATCACTTTTTGTTCTTAACATAGGATTCAGCTACATGGATAATTCAGGTTTTGTACAAAACTCTGAATACGGATTTAATCAGCTGCATTTTGCATTCAACCAGATAATTATTGACCTGCTTGCTATAGCCCTTATTTCCTATTACTCAGGCGGTATAGAAAGTCCTTTTTACATGTTCTTTGTATTTCACATGATAATCGGAAGCCTGATTCTTCCGGGTTACATTGTATATGTTATTTGCGGAATAATTGTCGCTTATCTTGGAACATTCTCTTTCCTTGAATACTATGGAGTTGTTGCGCATCACAGTTTTGGAGACTTACTGCAGGCGCCTCTTTACGACAATTACAGATACATACTAATTATTATTTCTTCATTTGGTATAATGATGATAGTAAGTGTTTATCTTGCAAACACTGTTGCACGTTCGCACTATCAAAGGTCGCAGCAGTTACGGCTTGCCCTTAACAGATTAAGGGATGCGGAAAAAATCAAAATGAAATATACCATGGGGATAGTGCATGAGATTAAAAGTCCGCTTGTGGGTGCACAGTCAAACCTTGACCTTATACTCAACGGGTATACGGGTGAAATAAATACAGAAACGAGTGAAAAAATTAAACGGGCAAGAATAAGAACAGATGAAGCTGTAGCGATAATTAATGATATACTAAAGATATCAAAGCTCAAGCTGCTGGATACTCTTACGAAAGAAGATGTTGACCTTGTCGAGCTTTTTAATGATACTATTTCCAAGAAGGAATCGCAGATACAGAGCATGAATGCTAATGTGAAAATTATAGATGACAGAAAAGATAAGAAGAGCATAAAGCTTGACAGACCTCTTTTTGAACTTGTTGTATCAAATTTAGTAGGAAATGCAGTCAAGTATAATACTCACGGCGGCGAGGTCAGAATATATCTTAGAAATATTGATAACGATGAAGTAGAGATTGTTGTTGCGGACGACGGCATGGGTATTCCTGATGAGGATAAAGGAAAAATGTTTCATGATTTTTACAGAGCTAACAACGTAAAGCAGAAAGGTATTGAAGGAACCGGGCTTGGATTATCAGTTGTCAAGGAAATTATTGAACAGCATGACGGTGAAATAACTTTTAACAGTCCATCAAGAATTACAAAAGAAGGAAGAAAGGGAACAGAGTTTATAATAACTCTGCCGAATATTTAAGAAAAGAACTTTATAGCGATACCAGCCCCTGCAGCTATTATTATCAAATAATACGGCTTAAGTTTTGTAGTGAAAAGAACCAGACCTGCCAGCAGAAATAATCCCAAAGTCCAAAAATCAAAGATAGCATCACCGGAAAGGAAATATGCAACTGTAATAATGGCACCTATTGCAGCAGCGTTAGCACCTTTCAAAGCAGACTGAAGATAGAAATTATCTTTTATCTTATCAATTATTTGAGCGACAATCATAACTAAAACAAAAGAAGGAAGAAATACCGACACTGTTGCAAGTACTGATCCTGAAAAACCTGACACCATATATCCGATAAAAGTAGATGTAATAACAACGGGACCTGGTGTAATCTGACCGAATGCAATTCCGTCAAGAAACTCTTTTGAAGTAAGCCAGTGAAAGTTTTCAACAACATCTTCTCTAAGCACACCTATTATTACGAATCCGCTGCCATAGGTAAGCCCTCCTGCCTTAATGAAAACGTATGCAATATCAAGAAGCTTGCTGTTGAGTTGACTAAAGAAATTAAGAATGACTCCGGAAAAATCTTTTAGAGCGAGTATTACTCCACTGACCAATAAGATGCTGAACGAATTTACTTTATTGTTTTTCAATTCTCTTTCACCGACATAATAAATTACAGCAATAACAGCGAACAAAGCAATAAGAAGAAGAATATGCAGTTTAAAGAAAATTGAAACAGCTATTGCCGAAAAGAACAGGACATACTGAAAGACATCATTATGAAACACGTTACGGCTAAGGTTGTAACCCGAATAGAAGATGATTGCAATGATGACTGGGCTTATTCCATAAAGAGCCCATGTAACATAATTGAGATCCCTGAACTCTTTATAGAAGACAGAAAATAAAAGAACAAAAATGAAAGAAGGTAGTACTAACCCAATACCTGCAAGTACCGCAGCCCAAAATCCGTTCTTGAAGTAGCTGAAGTATAATGCAAACTGGAATGCAAGCGGTCCGGGACAGATTTGCGAGAAGCCGAAAAAACTTTTGAACTCATCAGGAGTCATCCATTTCTTTTCATGAATAAGGTCTTTCCTCATGTGTTCAATAATAGCAAGCGGGCCTCCAAAGCCCGCTACGCCAAGATACAAAAAATACTTAAATATCTGTAGATTAGAAATCTGCATTCACTATGCAAATTTATTAATCTCAATTGCTATATCAATATCTTTTTGTGTAATGCCTCCTGCTGTATGGGTTGAGAACGATACCTCGATTTCAGCATACTTCATTAAAAGATAATCAGGATGATGGTCATACTGCTGGCAGATTGTTCCAATTGTTGAAACAAGCCCTACAGTTGCAGGCCAGCCTTTAGTCTTGAATGTTTTCTTAATTGCATTGCCTTCGACAAACCATCCTTTTACTTCTTTAATTCTCTCTATAACTAAATCAGGATTTATTTTTTCCATTGTATAATATTTATTGAGAAAATCCTGCTGAGCCGTCGAAGTTATAAAGATTTTCCATCTTTATAAAATCAAAACCAGTTTCTCTTAATTTAGTAAGAAGGTCTATTATATTATTGTGTGTTATTACTCCGCCTTTATCCGGATTCATAAATCTGCATCTGTACTGATCAACGCAGTTAATATAAGGAGAACCGTCAGGAAAGACATTTACTCCTCTGTTGCTGATTGTTATAAGCTTAAGATTATCCGTTTTAATTCTTGTCAGCATGTTACCAAGGTCTGCGGGCTTACCGCTGCTCCAGTCAATGAATACGTCAACGCCAACAAGGTCTTTTCTTTCTTCGGCTTGCCTCTTTTCAGTAACCGAATCAACACGATGCGATGGGTTTGATGAATATTCAATAACCTTGAAAGTTGAAGGTTTCTGTCCGATACGTTCAATAACTGCCTGAGCGAATTCCTTTGTCCCGACAGGTGTTGTATGATGAACTTCGTCGTTAACGTCGTAAGTGTGAATTCCGTCTTCGAGTGTTTTAAGCCAGGCATTATGAACTTTTGCGGCAATTTCCGGCTGTCCTATATGAACAAGCATCATTACTGCGCCAAGCAGCAGTCCTGATGGGTTTGCAGAATTCTGCCCCGCTCTTCTTGGAGCCGACCCGTGAATTGCTTCGAACATTGCAAACTCTTCGCCGATGTTAGCAGAACCCGCAAGTCCGACAGAGCCTGTCATTTGTGCTGTAACGTCTGAAAGAATATCACCGTAAAGGTTTTCCATAACTATAACGTCGAATTGCTCGGGTGTAGTAGCAAGTTTAGCGGCACCAATATCAACAATCCATACTTCCTTTTCCAGGTTGGGATATTCTTCACCGATTTCGTTGAAAATCTTGTGGAACATACCGTCCGTGATTTTCATAATATTATCCTTGACGAAACACGTAACTTTCTTTCTTTTGTTGTTTGTGGCAAACTCGAAAGCATATCTTACAATCTTTTCTGTACCGGGTCTTGAAATAATCTTTAATGCCTGAGTAACCTGTCTTGATTGTCTGTATTCAATACCTGCATAAAGGTCTTCTTCATTCTCCCTAATGATTACAGTATCCATTACAGTATGCTTTGTTTTTATGAAAGGATGGTATGAAACACATGGTCTAACGTTTGCATAAAGACCAAACATTTTTCTTGTAGCGACGTTTAAACTTTTATAACCGCTGCCCTGAGGAGTAGTAATAGGAGCTTTCAAAAATACCTTAGTTCGCTTAAGGGATTCCCATGATTCAGGTGCAATGCCTGTCGAGTTTCCGCTTAAATAAACTTTTTCTCCAATCTCAATAGTTTCAATTTCAAGTTCAGCGCCAGCTGCCTGAATGATTTTTAAAGTCGCATCCATTATCTCGGGACCGATTCCGTCACCATGCGCAACTGTAATTGGTGTTTTTGCCATTTTTATACCTTTCGAATATTAAATTATTTGTCAAATTACTAATTAGGAAAAATAAAGTAAATATTAATAATTATATGGAATAAGTTAAGATTGTGAAAAATCAATTAATACCTGACTTTATATTAGTTTAAACGATAAAGATTTTATTATAGTTCGTTAAAAGAGTTATCAAATTCGACTTTAATTACTTGTGATAAATCCCCGCCAATTGCGGCGAATATTTTTAGTGTATTATAGTATTTTTACAAATGTCAAAAAGTGAATACATTCATAAATCTCACAAAGTATCAGTATTACTTTGTTATTTAGTGTTTCCAGTAGGATTTCGCAAAGTTGTATTTAGTGAAACAATAGATGGCTAATTGAACGAATTCTTTTTAAGATATCCAAACGATTTCAAATACATTTTTTAGAAATAGGATAAGATATTTAATCACATGCATTTTTTTGTAAAGTCGGTACCAACTTTCAGAGTAACAAAAATGTAACTGCAATAAAAAGTGTAAACGTAAGAGAGTTTTCTATGCATCATTCCAACATTAAGTTGTAATTATGGTGATGGAAATTTTTTATAGTGACGAATATTTTTTAAATACAGTTAGTAAATTTGAGATTGCAATAATGTTTCATAATACTCACAATATCAAGGAAATGCTGAAGAGAACAAACAGTTAAACAAAGCGGATAATTCTGCTTGTTTAAAGGTAATCGTTGTTTACATCAGGGAGGATGAATTTCCCAAATGCCAGTTTAATTTTATTTAAAATAATATACTCATTTCCTGTCAGACCTTAAAAGTTTAAAAGAATTAGTAAAAAGTAAAATATAGTTTAGAAAAGTTGAATAACGAACAATTTCAACGTTGCGCGAGTGTCTTTCAACTTCGTTTATTTGTTAACGACTACACTATGATAAATATTTCATGTTTGAAAAAATTACACTATCTTTGTCAGAGGGATAAATCAATGAAGAATTATAAAACTGTTGGACTTATTGGGCTGATTATTTTACTAATATCGGTTAAAAGTTTATTTCCCCAATCTATTGAGAATAATGCGGACTTTTTAAGTATAAAAGATCTCGGGAATGACACTATAAAAATCTACAAGCTTGTATTATTTGCGGAATCAATTGTAGATACGATACCCATTGAATCCCGTATAGTTTCTGAATACGGTCTGAAAATCTCAAAGGAAATAAACTTCCCAAAAGGTGAAGCGCTATTCTACAACTTAATCGGAATTTCATATTACAATGTTTCGGAGCCTGCCTACGCTATGGAATATTATCTTAAAGCCAATGCCATATACGAGCCGCTTATGAAAGAAAACATCACCGATGAACATCTAAAAAGACGGTATATGCAAACACTGAACAACATCGCAATAATATACTCGGATCTTGAAAATTATGAAGAGGCGCTGAAATATTTTTCAATTTGTCTCAAATATACACGTCAGGCAAGCGATGAAAAAATGATGGCGGTTTACCTAAACAACATGGGCAGAATACTTATTCTATCCGGTAAATATGATGAGGGAAGAAAACACCTTACGGAAGCAATACAAATCTCCGATAAAAACGGATATGAGCGAGCCAAAGCATTCGCACTTAGCAATCTTGGCGAGCTTGAGACAATTCAGAAAAACTTCAAAACCGCACTCGATTATTACTTTGAAGCAATAAATCTTTATAAGCGCGTCGGGGAAAAATACGAAACGGCAAACAACTATTACGAAGTCGCGAAAATTTATATACAATTAAAAGACTTCAATAACTCGAGTAAATATGCGGAAATGCTCACGTCGCAAACCGATTTACTTGATGATCCTTACATGAAGAAAGCTATTTATTTTATCAACTCGGAAAACGAATTCTTGAAAGGTAACTATAAATCAGCATACGAATATAGAGTGAAATACGACGAGATTTCGGATACTATTACAAAGGGTGATAAAGAACACGAGTTTAAATACATTAAAGTACAACAGGAATTATTTAATAAAGAGAAAGAAAAACAAACTCTTGAAAAAGAATTTGAAGTCAACAGTATACGTTCACATAGAAATTATTTAATTTTAGGGATTATACTGTTAATACTGATTGCAGTTACACTGTTATTAATAATCAAATCGAGAAACGTAAAAAGAATAAACGAGATTCTTAATAAGAATTTTCTTGAAATTGAAGAGCGGAATAAATCTTTGGATAAATTAAACTCTCTAAAAGACAAACTGCTCTCCATCATTTCGCATGACCTGCGATCTCCTTTTACAACGCTCATTGGGTATTCAGATTTGCTTCTGAACGAATATCACACTTCGAGCGATAAAGAGAGACTTGAATACATTGAATCTATTAGTGCGACAAGTAAAAACACATTTCATCTACTTGAAAATATTCTTTATTGGGCACGCTCGCAGAGTAACGGATTAAAGGCAGATTTAGAAACTTTTGCGATGAAAGAATCTCTGTCGGAAGTATTATTCCTTGCAGACAAATGGGCGAATAATAAAAATATTGAACTAAAAGTAAACATTCCCTCTGAACTCAGAGTGCACACAGACAAGCAATTTTTGAGTATCATCACAAGAAATCTGCTGAACAATGCGATAAAATATTCGGATGAGAACAGCAAAGTAGTATTTACCGCTGAACAAATCGCTGATAAGCTGAAAGTTTCTATAAGGGATTACGGAAAAGGAATCTCCGCCGAGCAATTCCGAAGGGTACTCAGTAACGACATATTAATATCCACAACGGGAACATACAAGGAAACTGGCACAGGTTTTGGCTTAAGACTTTGCAATGAACTGATAGAATACCTCGCGGGGGAATTTTATATTAATCCAGAAATTAAATCGGGCACGGAAGTAATATTTATAATACCTTCGGCTATTGGTCACATCTGAAAATAGTAGCATACCGATTACAAATAAGAGATATCCTAACGATTTCAAATATATTTATTAGAAATAGGATCAGATAATAATCACGTAATTTTCTGGTATGGTCGGTACCAACTTACAGCGTAACGAAAATAGTAACTGCCTAAAAATATCACATCAAGAAAAATATTTTAAGAATCATACAAAAGTTAAATTACAATTATGTTGAAGGGCATTTTGGTGTGACGAATGTTTTAAACACATATAGTAAATATAAAGATGAAAATACTATTTTGCAATATGTTCAAAACCAAGAAAACGTTATTGAGTACTATCAGTTATATAAAGCAGACTAACCCTGTTAGTTCAATAAAACCCTGCTGCTTTCTGCAGGGAGAGTTCTTATTCTTTCCGTAAAAGAACGGATAATCAAGTTAACACAAACGTCGGGTATTATATCGGCATCGTCCATTTATTTTATGTAATTACCTTATGTATTTATTAAAGACTTTAATATTTATTCTAATATATTTTAATTACACAAAACAAATATACTTTATGCTAAACAGAAGAAAATTTATAAGGAACGTTTCATTGCTCGTGGGAGCACTACCGTTCGTGAAGCCTGTGAACTTAAGCAAGTTTGCAAAAGGTTCTGCAAATATGCCTCTCGTTCTTTCCACGTGGAATTTCGGCATACCAGCAAATGAGGAGGCTTTTAAAATTTTATCGAATGGCGGACGAGCTCTGGATGCTGTAGAATCAGGCGTTAAAGTAACAGAAGCCGACCCAAAAGTAAACACTGTTGGGTATGGAGGGCTGCCTGACCGTGATGGTCATGTGACACTCGATGCATGTATAATGGATGAAAATTACAGATGCGGGTCAGTGATGTTTCTTGAAGGCATTAAACATCCTATTTCAGTTGCACGTGCAGTGATGGAAAAAACCCCTCATATTGTGTTTGCAGGCGAAGGCGCCCTGCAGTTTGCTTTGCAGAATGGGTTTAAAAAAGAAAATCTTCTTACGCCTGAATCAGAAGCAGCATGGAAAGAATGGCTGAAAACAGGAATATATAAACCTTGGGAGAAAAAAGACTGGGATGAGGAAAATTCCCATGATACAATTGGAATGATTGCGATTGACAAAAATGGAAATCTTTCCGGTGCATGCACAACAAGTGGACTTAAATTTAAAATGCACGGCAGAGTAGGAGATTCGCCGATAATAGGTGCAGCACTATACGTCGATAATGAAGTTGGTGCTGCAGTTGCAACAGGTGTAGGGGAAGAAGTTATTCGAATTGCAGGAGGGCATACAGTTGTCGAATTAATGCGCAATGGTTATAGTCCTGCTGATGCGTGTAAAGGAGCTATCGAGAGAGTCATTAAAATAAACAAAGAGAAATCGAAAGACCTGCAGGTTGGATTCCTTGCTCTGAATAAATATGGTGAGTACGGAGCTTATGCGATACAGAAGGGATTTGAATATGCAGTTTATTCAGAAGCAGAGAATAATATATTGAAACAATCTTTGAGTTTAATATAAAGAATTTATCATTATGAAGGTTCAGCTAAAATTTATTTGCAATAAAGAAATTATTTCAGGCGAATTCAATCCTGCGATGACTGTCCTTGATTTTTTAAGGAACATGAAGGAACTGAAAGGTACAAAGGAAGGGTGCAGAGAAGGTGATTGCGGTGCCTGTACGGTGCTTGTCGGAGAGCTATCGGGAAGTTATGTCCATTACAAAAATATTAATTCATGCTTGCTCCCGCTTGGAGATATTGACGGCAAGCACCTTGTTTCTGTTGAAGGACTGAATATAAATGGAATGAATTTATTCCAGCAATTTCTTGTGAATAACGGCGGGACGCAGTGCGGATTCTGTACTCCCGGATTTGTAATGTCTTTTGCTGCGTATTTGATCACGTCAGATGTATTCGATACAAAAACAGCAAAAGACTACCTGACAGGAAATCTCTGCAGGTGTACAGGACATAAAGGTATTCTGAGTTCAGTCGAAGAAGTGATTAATATACTAAATAAGAAGGAAGTCCGTTCAGATAGATTGAAGTTTCTATCGGATAATAAACTGATACCCGAATATCTTGGATTAGTAGCATCAAAACTCAAACAAATTGCGAAAACAAGACCTTTGCATTCCTACGATGGTGTTAAGCAAATTGTTTCAGGTGGTACGGATATTTATGTTCAGAAGGGTGAGACAATCTCAAATAGTGATATTTCTCTGATGTCTGAAATTCTTTCTGATGAGATGGTTAGGATTGTCGGAGATGATTGTGTAGTATCTGCTGCAGCTTCAGTGGCAGACCTTGAAACGTCTGCTATATTTAACCGTATGTTTCCTGAATTCAAAAATATTGCAGAGCTGTTCGGTTCGAGGCAAATTAGATACAGGGCTACTGTCGGCGGAAATATAAACAATGCCTCGCCTATTGGTGATATGACTGTATTCTTTCTTTCTCTGAACGCAAAAATCACGCTTCTTGGAAGGGGTATTGCACGAGAGATTTACTTGAAAGACTATTTTAAGGGTTATAAAATCCTGGATAAAAAGGCCGATGAAGTAATGACAAAACTAACATTCAGGATACCGGACAGTACCTTTAAAAACAGTTTTGAGAAAGTTTGTAAAAGAAGGTATCTTGATATAGCAAGCGTGAATACTGCTTTCTCTTGCAATACAGAAAATGGTAAGTTCAGTGGTGTTAATATATCAGCCGGAGGAGTGGCACCTGTACCATTATATCTTGAAGAAACTTCACAATGTCTTGAAGGTAAAGAAATTAATTTAGAAAATATAAATGTCGCTATTGACACTGCTTTGAAAGAAGTATCACCGATATCTGACGTTAGAGGTTCGGCTGATTACAAGAAACTTCTGCTAAGAAATCTGATGTATGCTCATTTCATGAAGTTATTTCCGGAAGTTATCAGTGAGGAGGTGCTGTTATGAATAACTATGATTCAATAAGGCATGTAAGAGGTGAGTCTTTATTTTTAGACGATGTCAGCGTTCCTGCTTCAACCTTGTTTGGAGCAGTTTATTTCTCTCCGATTGCACACGGAAAGATTAAGAGCATTAACTTCGATGATGCAAAAAACTCTGAAGGAGTTGTAACAATATTTACTCATAAAGATATTCCGGGAGAGAATCAAATTGGCGGTATAATTCAGGATGAGAAACTTTTTGCCGTTGACGCAGTTGAGTTTATTGGTGAGCCGATTGCATTTATTGTCGCAAGAACACAGGCACAGGCACGTGCCGCTGTAAAAAAGGTAAAAGCAGAGTATGAACCACTTGAAGTTATTACTGACCCAAAAGAAGCTTTTAAAAAAGGAAGCCTAATAGTAAATACTCCAAAAGTTTATCAGAATGGAAACATTGAAGATGCATGGGGAAAATGTGATGTGATAGTTGAAGATACAGTTGTATCTGGCGGACAGGAACATCTTTATCTTGAAACTCAGGCTGCTGTTACTATTCCTGCTGAAGGTAACGGAATTAAAATAATATCCTCAACTCAAAGTCCGAGTTCTGTCCAAAGAATTGCGTCAAGAGTGTTGAACCTCCCCGCACATTCGATTGAATCAGAAGTAGTAAGACTCGGCGGCGGGTTTGGCGGCAAGGAAGACCAGGCAACAGCATGGGCTGTTATGACGGCACTTGCAGCGTATAAACTTAAGAAACCTGTTAAGCTGATACTTGCAAGACATGAAGATATGAAACTTACAGGTAAGCGCCATCCTTACGTCTCTGATTATAAAATTGGTCTTTCAAAAGAAGGTAAGATTCTTGCCTACGAAGTAACATACTATCAGAATTCAGGTGCAGTCGCAGATTTATCAACAGCAATTCTTGACAGAACTCTTGCACACTGCACCAACAGCTATTTTATCCCAAACGTTAAAGCGACGGGATGGTGCTGCAAGACGAATCTTGCTCCAAACACTGCATTTAGGGGATTCGGCGGTCCGCAGGGAATGTTTGTTATAGAATCAGCTATACACAAAGCTGCAAGAAAACTTGGACTTGATGTTCACCGGATACAATCGGTTAATCTATTCAATGAAGGAGAAGAATTTCCTTTCGGACAGAAAACTGAAAACTGTAAAGCAAGAATTTGTTTTGATACTCTGTGCAATAAAGTTGATATAGAAAAAGTAAAGAATGAAACAGAAGTATTCAACTCAGATAACAAACTTTTTAAGAAGGGTTTTGCTTTAATGCCTATATGTTTTGGAATTTCTTTTACAAACACAATGCTGAATCAGGCAAGTGCTTTGGTTCATGTCTATAATGACGGAAGCGTCGGTGTTAGTACAGGAGCTGTTGAAATGGGGCAGGGAGTTAACATGAAGATACGTCAGATTGCAGCCTCTGTATTTGGTATTGATGTTTCAAAGATAAAAACTGAAACTACAAACACGACCCGAAATGCCAATACATCAGCAACAGCAGCTAGCAGCGGTGCTGACATGAACGGTAATGCCGCACTCATTGCATGCAAAAACATTCTTGAAAGGCTTACAATGTTTTACAAAGCAAAGAATAAGCTTAATGAAACTGATTTAGTTGAAATACAATATGAAAAAGTTTTCCTGAATGGAGTAGAACGTGAAGAAACATGGAAAGAGATTGTACTGCAGGCTTACATGAACAGAATAGACCTTTCAGAACATGCGTTCTATGCTACTCCCGAAATTTATTTTGATACCAAGACAAATAAAGGTAAACCATTCGCTTATCACGTTTACGGAACAGCTTTGATTACAACAAAGATTGACTGCCTTAGAGGAACTTATGAAATTGAAAGTGTACATGCTGTTCATGATTTCGGAAAAAGCATTAATAAAGTTATTGACAGGAGCCAGGCGGAAGGCGCATTAATGCAGGGTATTGGCTGGATGACAATGGAAGAAATAATTCACGACAAAGAAGGAAAACTTTTGACGAGCACACTTTCCGCTTATAAAGTTCCTGATGTTAATTTTACTCCGAAAGTTCTTGAAATAGATTTTCTTGAGAATTCATTCAATAAATCAGGTCCTTTAAATTCAAAGGCAATAGGCGAGCCTCCGTTTATGTACGGAATAGCTGCTTACTTCGCGATAAGGAATGCAATAGAAGCATTTAATAAAGAATCTGAAATTAGCTACACATCTCCTATGACGCCCGAGAGGGTTTTTATGAGCTTGTACAAAGGTAAGAATTTTATTAATTCAATCACAGAATGAAGCAGATAAATTTCTGGCAGGAAATAAAGGATAATCTTGATAAGCACGGCAGACTTGCACTTGCCGTAGTTTTTAACGCAGATCATTCTACTCCCGGAAGGGCAGGATTCAAAATGTTTGT
>JBHELA010000108.1:0-8269 GCA_041859005.1 Ignavibacteria bacterium | reverse complement strand
AGTTTTTTGCATTGCCCGAAATGTTCATCTCGTTTACGGGGAATTTTATCTCGCCGTTTTCAACGTAAAATCCCGATATGCCGTTTGAGAAGTCACCCGTCGTTGTGTTGAAATTGCCGCCTATAAAATCTGTTACGAGTATTCCTTTGTCAATCATCTTCACAAGTTCATTCATGGATTTATCTCCGTATCCGTAAACGATATTTGACGGGCTTCCCGTATTCGGTTCCATGTTCAGCTTTCTGCCATAATAGTTATTTATGAAATAGCTGTTAAGAATTCCGTTTGTAACGATTTCTCTCCTCTGTGCCGCAAGACCTTCCGAGTCAAACAGACGCGACGCAAGCCCTTTCTTTACGAACGGGTCGTCAACAATCGTTAGTTTATCCGACGCAATTTTCTTGCCGAGCATTCCCTCTAAGTATGAGTTCTTCTGCTGAAGCGTCCTGCCGCCAAGTGCTCTGAGTATCGTCCCGACAGGGTTTCCCGCCGAACGATTTTCAACAACCATTTTGTAAACGCCGGAGTCTATTTTCTTCTGACCTATCTTACCGAGCGTCCTTTGCAGTGCCTTGTCCGCAATCTCTTCGGGACGCATCAGGTCTTTTAAATACCGTACCGAGCATCCATGTCCTGCGGATGGTTTCCCGCCGTTAGGGTCGTTTGCGGAGACGCTCGCATAAACTGAGTATGCCGTATCATTTGTCTCTCCGCTGAATCCGTTGCTGTGTACCAGCACTCCTTTTGAAATTGAATCGTAGTAGTAGGTTGTTACGTTTATGATTTTATCCGACTTACCGTTGATGCTTTCATACATCTTTTGCAGAAGTCCTATCTTATTTCCAAAATCAACAGAGTTAAACCCGGAATCGCTTAACTCAAGGTCCATGCTTAATAAATCCTTGTTCGGATAATATTTTCTGTCAGGCAGCGATCTCGCCTCATCTTTTGCAAGATAGTTCGTCATTTTTACTGCCTCTTCTATAAACTTCTTCAGCGAGTCTTCCCTCAAATCGTTTGTGCTGTGAGAGGAATACCTGTTGCTGCAGTATAAATCAATGTTTAACGACTTCTGGTTTGATTCCTGAAGTTTTTCAATGCCGTCGTTTAAGAGCACAATGTTAAGACTCTTGTCTTCGCTTACTCCCGCGGTTGCTTCTGCGGCTCCGCATTTAAGAGCGTATTCGACAGCCCATTCCGCCGTGTTTATTAAATTCTTATTATTCATATTCTTAAATTATGATTTGTTTTGAATTATTTGCTTTCGCCGCCAACGGTCAGCTTTGATACTTTAACAGTCGGCAGTCCCATCGAAACAGGAACTCCCTGTCCGCTCTTGCCGCATGTCCAGCCGCCCTGCGCCATCTTGAAGTCGTCCGCTGCCATCGTAATATCCTTCAGCATCTTAGGTCCGTTTCCTATTATGTTTATGTCCTTTATAGGCTTCGTCATTTTGCCGTCTTCAATAAGGTATCCGTTCTTTACGTAAAAAGTGAAATCGCCCGGACCGATGTTTACCTGTCCGTTTGTGAACGTCTCGCAGAAAATTCCTTTCTTAACACTTTGTATTATTTCCTCTTTCTTGTGTGGACCGTTTGTCATGTAAGTGTTTCTCATTCTCGGAATTGGTATATGCCTGAATGATTCTCTGCGTCCGTTTCCTGTGGGGCTGAGGTTGTAATACTTTGAGCTTATCCTGTCGTGCATATAGCTCGTGAGTATGCCGTTTTCGACGAGGTAAGTCTTTTGTGCGTCATTGCATTCATCGTCCGTATTTATTGAACCTTGCAGTTCTGGATAAAGCGCATCGTCTATTATGTTTACAAAGTTTTCCGCAACGGGTTTGTTTATCATGTCGGAATAAATAGATTCTTTCTTCCTGTTGAAGTCTGCTTCCATTCCGTGACCGATTGCCTCGTGTAAAAGTATGCCCGATTCACCCGCTGCAAGAACGACTTCCATCTCGCCTGCTTCTGGTTTTACCGCATCAAAAAGTATCATCGTTTTGCTTACTGCCTGTGATGCTATCAGGTCAATGTTTTTGCGTGAGAAGAGTTCGAACCCTTTTCTCCCTGCTATATCGGCGTAGTTAGTTTCTTTCTTGCCGCCCGATTCCGCAGTGCAGTTTACTGCAATCCTGCCAATCGGCTGAAAATCGCATACGGCATTGCCCTCTGAGTTAACCGCAAGAATATAATTTGAATCATCCGAACAGCTTATGACTGCTTTTATTATTTTACTGTCGAGAGCAAACACCTTCTCATTTAATTGGGTCATAAGCGGCATCTTATCAGTGATTGAAACGTTCTCCCAGGGCATTTCAATCGGATAGATGTTCTTGAATTTCTTTTCTTTGATTCCGACAGGTGACATACGCGAACCCGCCTTCGCTATGTTTGAAGCCGTCTTTGCCGCTTCGAGCATGTTTGCAAGAGTGATTTCCTCCGCAAATGAGTAACCTGTCTGGTCGCCCTTCAGCACTCTGATTCCAACGCCAAAGTCAACGTTCGAATAAGCTCTGTTCACCTGATTGTCTTCAAGGATTACGTAGTTGCTAATCTTGTGCTGAAAGAATAGGTCGCAGTAATCGCCGCCTCTGGAAAGGGCTTCGCTCATAACCTTTGCGAGCATTTCTTCCGTCACATTAAACCTCTCGTAATAATCCTTAATAGAATTAACATCCTTCACCGCAGCTAACGCATCATTCCCCTGTAATTTCAAAAAAGCAGGCAGTACCAGGACCCCGGTAAGTCCCATCGCAGATTTCTTTAAGAAATTCCTCCGGTCAATGTGTGTTGTCATTGTTTGAATTTTAATTTAGCAGTTATCTAAAATTAGTTATTATTTACAATTATTTCCTTATTATTCGTAATAATCATTAAAATGTTCCAAATCAGTTTACATTTTTAATTAAAGCAAACCGACATAATTATTTGTCTTTATTTCTATCAACTATTAACCATCAACTATCAACTAATTTCGTGTTTTGGTGGTAAATATCTCTTAGCAATAAATTAAATTTCTCTCTGCGACCTTTGTATCCGTGTCGCAGATCTGCCGTCTTGTCGCAGATCCGCCTTCTTGTCGCAGATCCGCCTTCTTGTTGGGCGGATTGGGCAGACGTTCTTTGCGTTAAAATTTCTTTTCTTTATCAGTGAGAATCTTAATCCTTCAGTTCAAATCAGTGTGCGATCTCTTGCTCTTTTGGTGCTTTGGGGTTTTGGTGGTAATTAGCTCTTAGCAATAAAAAAAATCTCTTCTCTGCGGTCTCTGCGCACTCTGCGGTAGAAATTCTTAAGCTCTTTTGGTGCTTTGGTGTTTTGGTGGTAAATATCTCTTAGCAATAAATAAAATCTCTTTTTTGCGACCTTTGTATTCTTTGCGTTAAAATATCTTTTCTTTAGCTGTGTGAGTCATACACTTTCACTCTTAATCTGCGGGTCAGGGGTTCGGGTTCCCTCGGGCGTAAAATGATAAAGCCCTGCATAATATTTGAGTTACAGGGCTTTTGTTTTTGTGTAAAATGTGTTTGATAGCATTTCTTCGGCTAGCGAGTCTTTTTATTTAAGAGTATTGATTCGCTGAGTATTTTGAAAATAACCGACATAAACGCGGAAGTGTTCGGCGATAATGTATTTAGAAAACAACTATTTCGCTTTTATTGCATCAGCCGCTTTATCTATATTTAGCATTCCCGAATTGAAAGTGTGTTTATTCCCGTCATCGGTAGTTAATATAACTTTTTTTGCAAACATACTCTTCTGAACTTCTACGTTCACAATCCTGTTTTTGGGAATTTCAATAAATCCTTCCGAACCGGACTTGATAAAAAATACCTCTTCTAACATTCCTTTGGCGGACATATTAATTTTAACATCAAATAAAAGTCTTTTATCAGTAATAATTAGATTCCCGTTATATTTACCACCGTTTGATGGTTCATAGAATAAAGTTTGGTTATGTAATTCCTTCTCTTCCGGATCTAAATTAAATTTTGCCATAATTCTTTTAATTTTAATTGAGACGGATTTTATAATTGCCGTCAGAAATACTTATTGTTTTAGAATTACCAAAGGATTTAGCCGCTAATATGTTTAATATACTTCTTAATCCCTCGCTTCTTTTCCTGCCTACTGCCCAATGCCTATTCCCTATTCCCTTCTGCCTACTCCCTATTGCCTATTCCCTATTCCCTTCTGCCTACTCCCTATTGCCTATTCCCTATTGCCTATTCCCTACTCCCTATTGCCTATTCCCTATTGCCTAATCCCTTCTACCAAATCCAGCAGCTGTTTCACAGTAAACGGCTTTCCCAGATAATGCGTACATCCGCCGGCAAGAAATTCTTCTTTATCTCCTTCGCGAACATAAGCCGTCATTGCTACTATAGGAGTATCCTTATATCCTTTCATTTTCCTTATTTCCTTTGTTGCCATTATTCCGTCAATTTCTTTGCCGAGATTAATATCCATCAGAATGATATCATAATTCTTTTTCTTTGCCGCTTCTATCGCACCGTATCCGTCAACTGCAAATTCCGTTTTGTAGTATTTGTTTAATACTGCAAGTGTAAAATACCTGTTGCTTTCATCATTTTCTACAAGCAGTATAGATAGTTCTTTCTTTTCCTGAGTCTTGTCATCAGGCGCTTTTTTTGCAATTTCTTTTTTCCCGGTCTTAGCTTCTCTGGTTGTATCCGCATCTGTAAAAGGTAGTCTCACCGTAAACGTCGAGCCTGCACCTGCTTCACTCTCTACCTCTATTTTTCCTTTCATCAACTCTACAAACCGTTTTGTTATCGATAATCCAAGGCCTGTACCCTCAAAGTTTCTTCCATAACCCTCGCTTTCCTGTCTGAAAGGTTCAAATATTAAATCAAAATTCTCTTTCGCTATTCCTATTCCTGTATCCTTCACTTTTATTATCATATCCTTTTCATCTTTATCAAACATAACAGTTATTCGTCCTTTTTTAGTATAAACTATAGCATTTTTCATAAGGTTGTTAAGTACGTGCCTTAAGAATCTTTCGTCTATTTGTGCTACTAAACTCTTTTGCTTGATTTGCTTTTCGATAACCAAATTCTTAATCTTTGCCATTGCCTCAAAACTGTCAACTACTTCATCAATCACTTCACTTACATTAACTTCTCTGTATTTTGCACTTACCGTCTCTGCTTCAAGTTTTGAAAAGTTTAATATCAAGTCAAGTGTTTCAAGTAATCTGTTGCCGCTCTTCTCAATCACCTTAACGAATTTTAATTGTTCATCATCTTTCACATCTTCCTGCAAAAGTTGTGCAAACCCGAGTATCCCGTTCAGCGGTGTTCTTATTTCGTGACTCATATTAGAGAGGAAACTGGATTTCAATCTGCTCATCTCTTCAGCTTTATTTTTTGCTTCAATTATTGCACTATGTGCACGCAAAGATTCAGTTATATCACGCATTATTCCTTCGTGAAAAATTATATTTCCCGAATCATCCTTTATATATCTTGAATAATCTTCTACCCAGATTTCGGAGCCGTCTTTCTTCTTTAATCTGTAAATTTCTGTAGCGGATGTAAAATTAGTATTGTCACCTCCTCTGTTGTCTCTTTCATCTTTTAAAAAATATAACTCCTCAGGAATGTATATCTTCATCAGTTCTTCCGTGCTTTCATATCCGAGCATCTTCACAAACGCAGGGTTCACTTCTGCAAAATATCCTTCGGGTGTCGAACGGTAAAATCCTTCGGGCATAGTCTCTATTAAATTTCTGTACTTTGCCTCCGATGATATCAATTCTTCTTCAGCCTTCTTGCGTTCTGTAATGTCATCCTGCATTAAAACAAATCGTTCCGGATTACCATTGCTATCCATTAAAGGAAATACAACCCCCCGTACCCAAACGGGAACATCCTGAAGTGCGGGATTGAAATCGTGAGCATTGTAATACGAATCCGGAAAGTGAAGTACCTCACCTTTTTTTACACGTTCAAATAATTCTTTAAATCCCTGCATTTCAAGCTGGGAGTCGTTAAATATAGTAAAGTCAGGCGGCGGGACCGAGCCAAACAATTTTGTGTGAGCGGAATTTACACTAAGTGTATAACCATTCCTATCAACAATCTGAATTGACATAGGGTTTTTAGATATTATTTCCTGCAATACTCTTTCCGCTTTTTTCCGTTTTGTAATATCTAATACGGATACAATTCGTTGTTTTGCTTCTGTAATAAAGCCTACATTCAAAATGGCATTACGTACTTCACCTTTTTTATTTACAAGATTAACCTCGTATTTTTTAGGTGCTTTGCTTGGGTCTTCTCGTCTGATTTTATCATATTTCATCATCAATTCTATACTTTCAGGAGCGACATAGTTCGTCCATTTAGTGCCAATAAGTTCCGCAGAACTATAACCTGTCAGTGAGACACATTCAGCATTTACCATAGTTATAGTTGTATCCTCTTCCACAATTAAAGTAGCCGTTCCGGTTGATTCAAATATAGTTTGGTATTTATCTTCGCTTTGTTTTAGAATCTTCAATTTAGCCTTTTTCTCCATCGTCTCTTTAACTGCAAAAGGTAATCGTGCAGAGTGCTCCTTAATAACATAATCCCATGCCCCTGCTTTTATACACTCTACAGCAGTTTCTTCATTCAGGGAACCTGTGTACAAGATAAAGGGAACAGTCGGGTAAAACTCTTTAGCAATCGTCAATGCCTGCATTCCGTCAAAAGACGGCAGGGAATAATCTGAAATAATAAGGTCAGGCTTGAATACATTCAATGCTTGTATAAAATCATTCTTTGTTTCCACAACCTCGGAAATGAATACAATTCCTTCCTTTCGTAATTCCATTTCAGCAAGTTCTTTATCCGATGGTACATCCTCTATGAATAAAATCTTTATTTTATTCTCTGTTTCCATTTTTGTAATTTTATACTTACTAAAATAATTCTTCAGGTTATGTTATTCGGCAATTGATTAACTACCAGCCAGTACAATCCAAGGTCTTTAATGCAGTTAATAAATTTGTCGAAATCTACAGGTTTTACTATATAGCTGTTCACTCCCAGTTTATAACTTTCCACCATATCGTTTTCTTCCTTTGAAGACGTTAATACAACTACAGGAATCATTTTTGTATTTGGGTCACTTTTCACTTCTTTAAGAATATCAAGACCCCCGACTTTAGGAAGTTTTAAATCCAATAGAATTACCTTTGGATTACTTTTGCCTTTCCTGTGGCAGAATGCTCCTCTTGCAAAAATAAAGTCAAGAGCTTCTTCCCCGTCTTTAACGTGAATTAAATGATTGGCAAGATTGTTTTTCTTTAAAGCTCTTATTGCCATCTCTGCATCTTGAGGATTATCTTCCACGAGTAAAATATCTACTGCATTTTCCATTTTTATTCCCTTTCTTAAGTCAATAGCTAGTAGGCAATAGCCATTAGCCTCGAGCCATTTGGCATTAGTTTATTATTTATTTTATTTAATTTTTATCATCTAATTTTTGATATTATGCTGATTTCAAATTTTTCTATTGCCTATTGCCTATTGCCTACTGCCTATTTTGTCATTTAATTTTTGATATTAATGATGTTATCATTTTACTGATTTCTATTATATTATTTGTAATATTTCCTGAATCATTTTCTTCAATATATTTTAGTCTGATACATAACTCAATTTGTGTTTCTAATTCCAAAAGAGAACCTCTCGCAACGGAAAGAAATTGTATATAATATCCTGTTGCTTTTCTTCCATAACCTTCGGCTATATTAGAAGGAATCGAAACTGCCGCTCTCCGCATTTGTGATATTAACCCAAATTGTTCCTTCGCCGGAAGACTTTCTGTAAACTTATAAACAGATTCAACTAAATCCATACTTCTTTGCCATATCAACAAATCCTTGTAACTTTTTATTTCCATAATTAGGCAATAGGCATTAGGCAATAGGCAATCTGCAATATACTTCAGACACCAATAAATTTATAAAATAAATGATAAAACCATATTCCCGATATTCCATTGTCATTTTTATTAGTTATTCTATTTTTAAATTAAATTCGTAAATTATATTGCCTATTGCCTATTGCCCGCTCTCCTGCCTATTGCCCGCTCTTCTGCCTATTGCCTATTGCCTGCTCTTTTGCCTATTGCCCGCTCTCCTGCCTATTGCCCGCTCTTCTGCCTATTGCCCGCTCTCCTGCCTATTGCCCGCTCTCCTGCCTACTGCCTGCTCTTCTGCCTATTGCCTATTGCCTGCTCTTTTGCCTATT
>JBHELA010000070.1:0-2571 GCA_041859005.1 Ignavibacteria bacterium | reverse complement strand
GTTGTTATGCGTAGCACGTTCACGTAAATATCATTTTTTGCCTGATTGTAAAAAGATGTTTTCGAGTGTATGAATATTTTCTTTGATTCTTCATTTCCTTTGTAAGCATCAATAATATTCGACCAGATTATTCTTGCAGCACGTAGCTTTGCAACTTCCATAAAGTAGTTTGTGCCTATACCGAACGTGAAAAAGAATTTTGGAGCAGCTTCGTCTATCGTTAAACCTCTTTTTAACATCTGATTAATATACTCTATTGCAGATGCCATTGCATAGCCGAGTTCCTGAACAGAGCTGCTGCCTGCATTTACATATTCGTATCCGCAAACTCCAATAGTTTTAATATTCAGTTTGTTATCTACAGTCCATTTTGAAACGTTATATATCTCATCGAAAGCTGTTTCTAACTCATAAGGCGTAACCCCCGTCCTCATTGAAAATACAAATGGGTCTGAAAGAAAAGCTGCATTTAGTTTCTTTACGTCAATTCCTGATTTCTTGAAATAAGAAATGAACAATGAGAATATTGAAAGCGCAGAAAATCCACCGTTAACAAAAAGTGGATACTTTGTTAAATCTATATCCTTGAAACATGCTTCAATATCCTCAAGCGTTGCTGCTGAAGTTCCGCCTATTCCGAGCTCGTTGTTGTTTGCTTCGTCGTGGTCTTTTAAAAGAAGTGAAGCAAGGTCAGGTCTGAAGTTTATGGTCGTTAAGCCTCTTTCCAAATCAAACTTAAGTGCTTCGTTGTACTCCTTAGGATTGAAGTAAGGCAGTTCCTGAGACACCATCCAGCCATTCTTTAAATTACCCTCTGTTTTATTTCCGCGTACATAATTATTGTACCCGGGAAAATTATCGATCAGGGGATTATCTTTTATGTTATCCTGTGTGTAAATCGGCTGAAGGTCTATTCCTTCGTAAGTTTTGGTGATTAAACTTTTATCGTATGACTGGCCCTTTAAATCTTTTTCTACAGCTTTTTTCCAGTCTTCAAATGATGTGCTCGGAAAATCTTTTCTGAGTTCTAAATTATCTGAAAGTTTACTCATAGGTTCGATTTGATTATTAAATTGTATCTATAAATATCAATATTTTAAACATAATATTAAATTCAAATAATGAGTATAATTTCATTTTTCTTTCTCTTGACAAAATCAAACTTTATTCTTATTTTATTTGTTGTTAATATTTAAACAAATTTCAATATGGTTCTTTTGTTCGAGTATTTTAAAAGAGATAGCAAAACCGCAAAAATCTCTACTTTCTACACTTTCCTTACAGATTACTCACACTTTCCTTACACTATAATTACACAGCTTTTATATAGACCTTGTATGGCGCTTATATGGACCTTGTATAGGCTTTGTGTTTAATACATTTAAAAAGCATGAGTTTATACCAAATATCAGCATTATAATTGACTTAACAATAAAGTAAATTATCACTTTTTAACATTACGATACATTGTATTGAACAGAGGTATTATATACGCATTCGCAGCTTACGCCTGGTGGGGATTCTTTCCGCTTTACTGGAAACTGCTTCAAAAGGTTCCTGCATTGCAACTGATAGGTCATAGAATTATATGGTCATTTATTTCATTGCTTGTAGTAATACTGATTTTGAAACAGTGGAAGTCATTCAGAGAATCTATATTTGTTTTCAAGTCATTCAGGATTTATCTTCTAGCTGCAGTACTTATCGGTGTTAACTGGTTTCTTTATGTCTGGGCTGTGAATGCGGGTTATATAGTTGAAACAAGTCTTGGTTATTTCATCAATCCTCTTATAAGCGTAATGCTCGGCGTTTTATTCTTTAAAGAGAAACTAAAACTCTGGCAGTGGATACCGATAGCTCTTGCAGGAGCAGGAGTCTTATACATGACCATCTCAATAGGGGAGCTGCCTTGGATTGCATTAATACTCGCTTTCTCCTTCGGGTTTTACGGCATGATAAAGAAGATTGCACCGTTGAGTTCATTGCAGGGTCTGACACTTGAAACGGTTATTTTATTAATTCCCGCACTTGCTTATTTAATTCATTCGGAAAATTCTGGATCAGGAGCATTCCTCCATTTTGGTTTGGTAACTGATTTCCTGATTGTTCTTGCGGGAATCATCACAACTATTCCTCTTCTGCTTTTCGCATCTGCAGCAAAAAGAATACCCTTGTCATACATTGGTATATTACAGTATATCGCACCTACGATTCAGTTTTTACTTGGTATCTTTATTTTCAAAGAATCATTTTCTGTTAATCAGTTTATTGGATTCTTAGCCGTATGGATTGCGCTAATAATTTTTGGTCTTAACAGTTTCAAGTCCTACAGGGCAAAATCAATTTCACCCGTGGAAATGGATTAGATTATGAAGTATCGATTAAACATGAGTTCATGAAAAAGGTAAATTATTAGTAAATTGAATTACTTTTTCATTATTAGTGAGGAACTGTTATAGGGTACGTAATTTCCCTACATTATTTTATATATTGACTAATCCTTAATATATTGATATTTTGAATATGACTTAAACAGTAATTATAATACAACAAGTTTGTAATTACCGCATA